>JAHEKL010000330.1 GCA_024638345.1 Gammaproteobacteria bacterium
AGGATATCCCTCGCGTAGCGGGCCCCCCCGGAGGAGGCCAGCGCCCGCGCCGCGACCAGCGCGACCATCGGTGACGGATCGCCGAGGGCCTGAATGACCAGCCTCTCGTACTCCGCGAGACCCAGGTTGGCCACGGATTGAATCGCGTTGGCCCGAATCTCGGGTCGGGGACTCCGAATCCTCTTCACGACCGCGGCCAAGTAGGGTTCGGCGAGCTCCTTGACCACGTCCAGCTCCTCCCCTCTCAGGTTGTAGGCGTAGTTCTGGAGCAGGGATTCCACGAACGGGACCCGGTCGGCGGGGCGGACCGCCTCCCAGAGGCGCTTCGGCGACTCGTTGCATGCAAGGACCTCCAAGACCAGGCGATCGAGGACCTTCGCCCTCTCGGACCAGCGCCGTTCTCGTCGCTCGTTCAAGGAGTGGAATGCAACGATGCCGAGCGCGACGGCGATCGCGGCCAGGAAGAGGATCGCAGTGGTCACCGCGATCAAGACGAAGAGCCGATCCCTCAGGCTGAGCAGAAGCAGCGTGGTCAGGAAGTCTTGAAGCACCGTATCATCGCTCCCGAATCATCACGCAATGCGGATCAGCCGGCGGATTCGCGCCAGCAGCTCGACCGGAGAGAAGGGCTTCAGGACGTAGTCGTCGGCTCCGAGCTCGAACGCACGAACGATGTCCGCCTCGCGGCCCATCGATGTGAGCATGACGACGGGCAAACGTCTTCGGGAGGCGCGCTCCCGAAGCGCTGCGAGCAGCTCGAAGCCGTTGAAGCCGGGGAGTTTCACGTCCAAGACGGCGAGGTCGAACTCCGTGATCCGGTCTTCTTTCTGAATCAGGGCCAGTGCATCCGCTCCGTCCTCCAGATGCTCGACGTTCAGACCGTCTCTCTCGAGTCGATGGCCGACCAGGGCCGCGATCGAAGGGTCGTCGTCGACCAGCAGGACCCGGACGGTTCGACGCTCGGATCGTTCGTCTTTGGAAGGAGGAACGATCATGCGACTCCGACCACCCTCCGCCCGCAGCAGCGCGGTCTCCGCCTCGAGCACCGCCTCTTCCAGCGTCCGATGCGGTCTGGCGTCTACGAGGCTCGCGGAGAGCGTCATCCGAACATCGGTCCGCTCTGGGACCGACGCCGAACGTGTGGCGCCCCCTCCCGGTCTATCCAGCACGGAAAGGGAGATGCGGCGGGTCCGAAGGTCGGAGAGAATGCGTTCGACGACCTGTTTCGCCGGACCGACTCGTGTAGCGGGGAACAGGAGCAAGAACCGCCCGCTCCCCCAGCGGCCGACGACATCGGCCCCCCTTGTGTTCCGCTTGATGAACAGCGCCGTTTCCTCGTCGATCCGCCCCACCCCGGATCGTCCGTGACGCTGCCGAATCCCTTGGAGGTCGTCGAGCTCGGTCAGCGCCAGGGTCAACGGCTGTTCACGTTCATAGGCCATTCCGAGGGCAGCCTGGAAGTGCTCTCTGAGTGCACCCCTGTTCGGGAGACCGGTGACGCGGTCGCGCCGGCTCTCGGCGGACGAGGCAGCGGACCGCTCCAGCTGCCGTCTGATGGAGGCTGCAAGCACCGCCGGGTCGAACGGCTTCTCGAAGAACTCGTCGGCACCCAGCCGGAAGCATTCGGTCTGCGTGGCGGGGTTCGCCTTCGCGGAGAGCACGATCACCGGGACGTTCGCGGTCTTCGACCAAGACCGCAGCTGTTCGAGGGTCTATCGGCCATCGCCGTCGGGGAGGAACAGGTCCAGAACCACCGCTTGTACCGGCTGCGATTCAAGGAAACGCCACGCGCTGGAGACCGAGGACACGATCGTGACCTCGGCGTCGATCTCACGGAGGGCGTGGCTGACGAGCAGCTGAACGGATTCGTCGTCCTCGAGGACGAGAATACGAGGGGGCCCGGACTCCTCGTCCGAGTCACCCGACGCGCTGGTCGCCTGCGCCCCCTGACCAGTCGCCGCCGTGGGCTCCTCCACGACGACCAGGCCCTTGTCCTGTAGGCCGGCGATCACCGACGGGGAGAAGCCGCCTCGACCCCTCAGCTCCACCAACTCCAGGGCTCCTCCCGATGCCTCCAGGAGCTCGTAGCACTCCTTCTGACGACGGGCCCGGCCCAATAGAGCCAGCCGCTCGGCCAGATCGACCCCTCGCCTGTCGATGCGCACGACCTTTCGGGTCTTCACGTTGCAGGAGCGACTCTCCGCCCGCGCATCGTGATGCCCTGGTGGACGAGCACAAAGCCCTCAGCCACCCCATCACGAACTTCGAAGCGGGCGTATGTCTCCGGATCCGATTCGACCTCGAAGGTGTCGTCACCCTGGAAGAGCAGCTCGTAGCGACCCTCCAGACCAGGCACGGTCAGCTCTGCGACCAGTCGGTCCTTCGCGGGAGAGACGGTGACCTCTGCGAGACTGATGTCGTATGTGCCGGTGTAGATCCGCAGCTCGTCTGCACTCAACTCGATATTCCGGCTCGAGCGTTCTTCCAGCCCCAGCACGAGGCGGGCGATCTCGCTTTCGATCGCGGCGGTCCGGGTGCCCTCCGTGTTGCTCAGGACCACGACCCGTAGGTCGTCGTCCGGATAGTGCGCCATGAAGCTGGAGAAACCGAGTGTGCCTCCGACATGGGAGATCCGCCGGTGACCGTCCAGATACCCGATGGCGAATCCGTACCCGTACTCGATCGTCGTCCCGTCGAGCAGCTGGGTCGGCGTGACCATGAGGTCGTAGGCGTCACGCCCGAGGACGGCGCCCTCGGACAAGAAGCGAGTCCACTGCATCAGGTCCAGGACGTTCGAGCAGATTCCGCCGGCCGAATAGGCCTGGGACATGCTGACGTAGGGAGAGTGGAAAAATTTGCCGCCCG
>JAHEKL010000331.1 GCA_024638345.1 Gammaproteobacteria bacterium
CGCCCTTCGCGCCATCCGGTACGAGCTCGAGCAGTTCGACAACATCGAGGAAACCCGGCGCACGCAACGTGAGAACTGGATGGAATGGACGCCGTCTTGGGGCGTTACCGTCGGGTTGGCGGATCTGGAATTGAGATACCTGGGCCGGGTCACGACGGGCACTGGTCGTCCGGGTGTCGAATGGACACCCGTCCAAGCCGACGTGCTGGCGGCGGCCCGAAACGATTTCCTGCTCGCCCCGGAAGCGCCCCTGACGCTTCAAGATGCGTGGGTGCTCACCAACCAGCTTTCCGTGTCGATACCCGTTCGCTGAAACGAAGTCGACAGCCGCTCGAGTCGCTCCAAGGGATCCGCGCTCAGTTTCCGCGCCCGCCGCCGCCTCCGCCTGGGAACCGGTTGTTCACGACGTTGTTGAAGATCGACCCGAACTGGTAGGAGAATCCGAAGTTGAGCGACGCCTCGAAGTCGGTCTGCTGCTGTTGTAGCTCGAGCAGCCGCTCCTCGTCCGACAGGCCTTCGCCGGAGAGGTATAGCTGGTCCCGAACCCTCGAGTAGGATGCGCCCACGTTCAGGTCCAAACCCCGTGCCACGCGAAAGCTCAGGAATCCCCGCGTGGAGACGTTGTTCAGACCGGTGTCGTGCAGGTACGTCGAGCCCTGCAGGCGAATGGAAGCGTTACCCCAGGTCTGTCGCTGTGAGAACTCGAGCGTCAGCTGCTGCTCGTAGCGCAGCTCGCTCGTCTCGGAGAAGACGGTCAGCTCCAAGTAGTCCCGATAAACCGGGCCGACCTGGTAGAAGGCCGTCAGGGCCCGCCGAGTCGCCTCTTCGTAGGGGAAGAAGCTGTACTCGATCGCTGGATTCCACTGACCCCAGATCCTTTGATTCCGGCTGGTGTTTCGACCCGTATTCCCGCTGAACCCGATGGACCAGTTTTCGGCGAGCGCATAGACCACGCGTGTCGACAGATTCCAGTCGAATCTCTCATCGATGAAAGTGGACCCATCGCTGAGGTCGAACTCCTGCTCCCGATAGTTGTAGTTGAAGTTGTATCTCTGATTCCAGGTCGGAGTCACCCTGGAGGCTCGCAACCCCGTTCCCAGGCGAATGCTCTGGCGAGCGGATTCGCTTTCCACGTCGCCGTTCGCGCTGATCCGGAAGACCCAGAGGTTCCAGGGATCCTGGACCTCGTCGGGCGAAAGCAAACCCTCCGGAGGCGCGTCGAGGTTGGCAGCCACCTCCCCCACCCGTGCGAGTCCGGCCAGACCGACGATGTCCCGGAATCCCGACTCGGTGGCGAACGAAGCCAGCCCCAACCCGAGGCTCAGTGCGATTCCGTCGAGTTCCTCTCGCTGAGTATCGGTCGGAAGCGATTGATATCGACTCTGAGCCGCGTAGTTCTGATAGGCCCCGTTTCCGATGAAGTCGAGGATGAACTCCCGGCCACCGACGCCGGTCTGCTGACTCGTCATGATCACGTGGACGTGCGCGTCCCGTTGGTCCCGGACCCACGCGACCCAGCCGATCTCGGTTCGATAGTAGGTGTTGTCGCAGCGGGGGCCCCGGCAGTCGAAGAACACGCGGGGCACGAGGGTGGGGCGGCTCGGAACAGGATCCTGAGAGGCTTCGGCAGGTGGGGTCTGTGCCTCTGCGCTAGCCGCCGAGACGGTCAAACCCAAAAGGATCAACAGCCCGACCCCGAGCAGGCCCGGGCGATCCCTCCAGCTTCCGTTCTCGTGTGTCACGCCCATCCGCATCCGCGCCCCATCCCTCGTTCGGGCAAACCCTCCCGCACTTCCACGCGTCTTCGAATCCAAAGTCGTAGCGTGATTCGACTCTTCGCAACTCACCCTCTCGACCGACGCGCCGCCTCGAGCGCCAGCGTCGCATGGACCCGCGTCGTCGGGTGAATCGAAGCCCCCGCCCGGCACGACAGCTGGTCGAGCGAGGGGGTCACGAACGACCCGGTCACTGTGGACCGCCTCTCATGGTGGGCTCAACGAATCAGTGGCAACAACGACTCCAAAGACTCACGATTCTCTAGTCCCCGGAGGATCAGGGCAATACCGTCTCGCTCGACCGCGATCGTCGCCCCGGCGGAGAGGTTGCTCTCGAAGTTCTCTCTACGGCTTCCCTGTCTGAAGTCCGTGTCCGTGGAAGAACCAAAGGGAGCCTGAATCAGTTCCACCAGACGGTCTCCCTCCACTGGGTGGTACGTTCTGAGCAGGACCGTGCCCTCGACCTCCGCCAGATCCATTCTTTCCCACGGAAGCTCCTCCAGCTCGAACGGGACTCTCCCGAGTCGGCGTGTCGCCTCGGCGGGGTTGGTGGGTCTCCACGCTCCGAGCTCGTCGGCCCTCCGTTCCCTTTCCGAGAGGGGGATCGCGATCGACGCTTGATCGGCAAAGGTCGTCTCCTCCGCCAAGCGAAGCTCGTCGGTCGATGCTCCGACCGATGGAGGCTGGAGCGCTCCCAGTCCGTCCGGACGAGCGGTCTCCACAGCCCTCGCCCGAGGCTCGGATGCGTTCGGCGCACCCGCCGCGTCTACGACCGTCCCTTGGGCGTACACTCCGGGGTCCGCGACGGCGTCCCGCGCTGCGAGTTCCCGCTCCTCGGGTTCCAGCGTGGCTTCGGGCTCCGGGTCGAGAACCGCGGTGCTCGCCGCGGCCTCTGCGGCCCGCTGCAGCTCCTCCGGGCCTTCCGGTTCAGGGACTGGCGCCTGAACCGCTCGCTCTGCGCTGGTGGGCTCATCCCCCACGGCACTGATCCGGTCCATCCCCTCCACTAGATCGGCCTCTTGCTCGGCGTCCCCGACGTCCGAAGGTGACTGAGCCTCGCTCAGCGCGACGCTCGCGCCTGCCC
>JAHEKL010000065.1:0-529 GCA_024638345.1 Gammaproteobacteria bacterium
TTGGTCGAAGACCCAGTCATCACCGTCACGGTGATAGGTCCAGACGGCGCCCCGGGAGTTTTCGAACAGAGTGCCCCCGATCACCAGGGACCGCTCGTCCAGCTCGATGAACCGGCCGAAGTAGTCGCCTCCGGAGTCGTGAGGTGGGGCGACCATGGCGTCGACCTCCTCCCACGCGTTTCCGGCCGGTGCATACCGATGAATGACGGCCGGGCTCCTCCGGCTGAGTGGCTCGGCGATGAGGATTTCCCCTTCGTCGATGGCGACTGCAGCGCCGAACTGTTGAGCCTGAAGAGGTAGGGCGAGCGCCAATAGCGCCGGGAAGAGCTTGATTTCTCGAATCATGCGGGTCTTTCTGCCCTCGGTTGAGGCCTCACGGGCGTGTATCTCGTTCGTAATAACGCACCCCGCCGCCGATCCCGCCGACGACGAGGTCCATGTCTCCATCCCCGTCGAGGTCTCCGAGCGCCGGTGTCGACAGGCGGGGCAACTCCTCGACGCTCGGGAACGGGCTCGGCGTCTCGACAAA
>JAHEKL010000065.1:539-11342 GCA_024638345.1 Gammaproteobacteria bacterium
CCGCTCGATTCCGATCCGACGAGCAGGTCGAGATCGCCGTCACGATCCCAGTCCGCGAGGGTGGGAAAGCTCCTCCGCCCGACGTCGAAGCCCCCATATCCTTCGATGACCGTGGTGAAGCTGGGGTCGTCGGGCGAGCCGTCGTTCTGGAAAAGATTCAGTGTGCCGTCCGATTCTCCGACCAGGAGATCGAGATCGCCGTCGCCGTCGATGTCACCCAGCGTGGGCGTCGCGTTGCTCCCCCGGGGGAGCTCGACGAGGGCGTCATCGACGGTCTGCAGAACCGGTGCGGTCCTCGATCCGGTGTTCTCCAGATAGCGCAGCTCCGCGCGCCACGTCCCGAGCACGACGTCGAGGTCGCCGTCGTCGTCCAGGTCCCCGAACGCGGGAACGTTGTGATAGGCGCCCTCCATCTCCAACACACCTCGTTCGATCAAAGCTGGAGACTCGGGAGTCCCGACGTTATCGAACCAGGACACGTGAGAGGTGGTGGTATCCTCTGGATCGATCCGGTTCCCGATGAGAAGGTCCAGGTCCCCATCCGAATCGAGATCCACCAGCACGGGCACGCTCTCGCTTCCGACATCGATCTGCGAGATGAACCGGCGCGTGAGGACTGAGAATCCATCGGCAGTCTGGCTCAGATACACGAGGTTGTCGGCGGTGCTCGTGTTCGGGTTGTAGGCGCCCCCAAGCACCCCTACGAGGAGATCGAGATCTGCGTCTCCGTCCACGTCTCCAAAGGTAGGGGCGTTGTAGCCACTCGTCTGAAGCGGGTCATCCGTCGGAAAGGGAATCGGCTCCCCCCGTAGGTTCGGCTGTGCACACGATCCGGTGTTCTCGATGAACAGTAGCCCCGGCTCGAAGAAGTCGCCCCAGAAGAGGTCCACGTCGCCGTCCGAGTCGACGTCCGCCAGGGCCATGGTGTTGGCGCCGTGTCGACGCGTAAGGGCCCCGTCGGCAAGGGGCGCGGGGCCGGCACCCAGCGGAGCTAGCGGTTGAGCCGCGGGCGGGCGCGTCGGCAGGGCGTCTGGGCTGCCCAGGATCTCGATGTCCTCGAAACGATCCGTGACATGGGCGAACGGTGAGGCGGTCGCGTCCAGCGCACCCGTCGCTTCGTAGCGGGTGATAGTGCCGACGAGACGTCCGATGAGCAGGTCGAGCTGACCGTCGCAGTCGATGTCCGCTGCGTTCGGGATGTTCTGACGGTCGGAGAAGATCGGATCGCCCGACTCGTCGAGCAGCGTGTCCGCGAGCAGCTCGAACCTTGGACCCGTGGGACCCCCGACGTTTCGGTACATCCGGACGTAGCTGAACGGCTGCTCGGCCAACAGGTCTCGGTCGCCGTCGGCATCCACGTCGACGAAGCGATACCAGTCTCCCACGCGCAGGTCGGAGAGAAGGTCCGGCCGCCAGACGTAGCGGCCTTCGAACACTCCCTCATGCTCGAAGAAGAGAAGGCGGTCGGTCTCCTCCTGGATCACCAGGTCCGGGTCAGAATCGCCATCCAAATCCACCAGCTGTGGACGGGGAACGTTGAACCCCCCGAAGAAGGGCATTTCGACCGCGGTGCCTCCCGCGTCGAGGACGGAGAACGGAGCGATCCGGAGGGCCCACTCGGAGTCCAGGCTCGCGGGTGAAGAGGCCCCGGGGGTCGGCGGTGACGAAAGCGCGATGCAGCCTGACAAGAGGACTGCAAGCGCCGCAAGAGAGGTCCCTCGGGTCCCGATCACGATCGAGAGCCGGTGAGCTTGGTCGCCCGGAGGACTGGGCGAGGCAAGCTCGCGGGAAGAGCCCGGGCCGCGGAGCTGCTCATCCGGTTCTCGCGGGGTCAGGTGGGAGAGAGCGAAGGTGCTCGGTCAGGCCTGCAATACGGAGTTGAAAGGGTACGAATCCGCGGGTTCCCCAGCAAGGCGAAGGAGGTAACCCTGGAAAGCCGTGACGGTCAGAACGGGGCTGGGGTGAGACGTCGCTTCGACACCGAAACGACCAGCGGGGGAGCGGCGTTCGTTCCTTCCCTGCACAGGTCCCCGATCATAGGTTTGACGGCATGTCGATCTGGAAGCCGTATCGTCTGGGGCCAGGAAGGGTGTCCGCGACTCTCCTCGTGCTGTGGCTCTGTGCGCCCGTTCTCGCGCAGGCGCAGTTGGATGCGCGAGGGGTGGGTACGCTCGAAGCGGCCCTGTTGATGCGGCAGCTGGACGGTGAGAAGCGGGTCCTTATGATCGGAGCTCACCCGGACGATGAGGACACGTCACTCCTTGCGACGCTGGCCCGGGGGCACGGTGCCCGGACTGCTTACCTCTCCCTCAGCCGGGGCGAGGGCGGCCAGAACCTGATCGGCTCCGAACTGGGCGAGGGTTTGGGTCTTCTCCGGACCGGGGAATTGGTGTCCGCGCGCTCGGTGGACGGAGGCCAGCAGTTCTTCACGCGCGCTTTCGATTTCGGATTCTCGAAGAGCGCGGACGAGACCTTCCAGCACTGGCCCGAAGAGGAGTTGGTCCGGGACGTGACCTGGGTCATCCGGACGTTTAGGCCTCAGGTCATTCTTTCGATCTTCACCGGGACCCCCAGAGACGGACACGGGCAGCACCAAGCGGCCGGGATCGCTGCCCGCCGTGCATTCGAGGTAGCGGGTGATCCGAGCTGGTTTCCTGATCAGCTCGAGCTGGGTGTGGAGCCCTGGACCGTGTCGAAGCTCTATCAGCTGAATCGGTTCGGTTCCGGAACGTCCACCGTGAGCGTCTCGACCGGCGAGCTCGATCCGGTTCTCGGCCGGTCATACTACCAGATCGCCATGGACAGCCGCAGTCAGCACCGATCGCAGGACATGGGGAGCGCCCAGAGTCCAGGACCCCGAAGCTCCGGTGGGACCCTCGTGAATGCCCGACCACCTCGTGATCCAGGCAGAGACGACGGCTTCTTCGACGGAGTGGATACGACGCTCGTGGGGATCGCGGGGGCCGCGAACGCTCGGGAAGGAGCGGCCCTTCTGACGAGCGTCGAAGCCTATCGCGAAGCCGTGGCTGTTGCGGCCGAGCTTCTCCATCCGGCCTATCCGGACCGATCGATCGGCTCGCTTCAGGATGCGCTCGTGGAGCTCGTGACCACCCTCGAGCTAGCCCGGACTGCACCCGACGGTCCCGGTAGGACCGAGTTGATCCGGGTTCTGGAGGCCCGCAGGGAGACGACGACAGCGGCGCTCCTCGCTGCGGCCCGGGTGCTCGTCGACGTGCGGGTCGAGCGCGAACGCTTGGTGCCGGGAGAGGAGGTGTCCGCAGAGGTCATCGTATGGAACGGAGGCTCGGGCGTTGTCACGGTCGAAGACGTAGGCTTGGACCTCCCAGACGGATGGAGTGCGTCCGAGGACGCGAGCGACAGATCGGCACTGGGGCCGGGGGAGCTCGGTCAATGGCGATTGATCGTACGAGTACCGGAGACCGCGGAGATCTCTCAGCCCTATTTCTTGGAGGAGCCCAGGGAGGGCGGGCTCTACACCTGGCCGCGGGATCCCGAGGTCATGGGTCGTCCGGGGAATCCCTCACTCGTCGTGGGTCGCGCGGCCCTGGCCGTGAGTAGCGGTCCGTCGGTGGCGGTCAGGAAAGCGGCGAGCTACGTGGGCGTGGATCAGGCGGACGGGGAGTATCGGGTGCCGATCTTCGTCCTGCCGCCGGTATCGGTTTCCGTCGAACCGGCGGCGTCCGCCTGGCCCACTAGCGAGAGCGATGCCCGAGCGGTCGCGGTGCAGGTCTCTGCTCTCGCGCAGGCGGGCATCGATGGTGAAGTCAACTTGATCGCGCCGACCGGGTGGCAGGTGACCCCTTCGAGCTACCCGGTCACCCTTACCGGGGACGGCGACGAGATGAGCTACGAATTCGACGTCCGGGCGGATCCGGGGGTCGAGCCGGGCAACGCGACGTTTCGAGCGGTTGTCCGGAGCGGGGGCGTCGAGCACGAGCACGGCGTCGAACTGATCGATTATCCACATGTTGAGCCCGTGCCCTTCCTGCAGGAGGCGCGGTTCGAGGTGTCTCACTTCGCCGTCGCCGTGCGTCCGGGGCTTCGAGTGGGCTACATCAGCGGACCGGGGGACTCGGGAGCCAGGGCACTCGCAGACCTCGGGATCGACGTCGAGGTCCTGGGCCCCGAGGAGGTTCGCTCCGGGGACCTCGATCGATTCGACACCATCGTGCTCGGGATCCGGGTATACGAGACCCGGGAGGACCTACGGAGCTCGAACGAGAGGCTTCTCGACTACGCGCGGCGTGGTGGGACCGTGATCACGCAGTACAATCAGTATCAGTATCCTGCCGGGGGATTCGCGCCACTCCCGGTCGAGATCGCTCGTCCCCACGATCGCGTGACGAATCCCGAAGCAGAAGTGACGTTCCTCGATCCGGATCATCCCGTGCTTTCCGCTCCCAACGACCTTTCGTCGGAGGACTTCGAGGGGTGGGTGCAGGAGCGAGGGTTGTACTTCCTGAATCGCTGGGACGAGGGGTACACGGCTCTTCTGGAGATGGCAGATCCCGGGGAGGCACCCAAGCAAGGCTCTCTCCTCGTTACCAGAGTGGGGGATGGCGCTTACGTCTACACGGGTCTCGCTCTGTTCCGCCAGTTCCCCGCGGGAGTGCCCGGTGCCTTCCGGCTCCTTGCGAACCTCGTCTCACTCAGGGGATCGGACCTGGCGCCCATCCTCTAGGGCGGGTCCCAACCTCGGGTTTCATGCGCCGCTGCCACCCAGCCTTCGCGGTCCTCCTGTCGCTCGCCGGCTGCGTCGCCGACAGTGGCGAGGTCCTCGTCGTCTATACGCCCCACGGGCGGGATCTTCTCGAGGACTTCGGCGAGCGGTTCCAGGAGGCGAATCCTGGCGTGACCGTCCAATGGTTGGACATGGGATCCCAGGAGGTCCTGGACCGGCTCAGATCGGAGCGCGCCAACCCCCAGGCGGATATCTGGTGGGGAGCTCCCGCCGAAATCTTCGTCCAAGGCGCCGACGATGATCTCCTGGAGCCCTTCGAACCCGACTGGGCCGACGGTTTGCCTGCCGATCGGAGGGACCCCGAGAACCGCTGGTTCGGGACCTACCTGACGCCGGAGGTCATCGCCTTCAATTCGGCGGTCGTCTCTCCGCAGGAGGCGCCACAGGAGTGGGACGATGTCCTCGACCCCCGGTGGAGGGACCAAGTCCTCATCCGTGAGCCCATGGCATCGGGCACGATGCGGGCGATCTTCTCGTCGATCATCTACCGAGAATCCGAGGGTTCAGGCGATCCCGAGGCGGGCTACGAGTGGCTTCTCCGACTCGATGCCCAGACCAAGGAATACGTTCTGAATCCAACGCTCCTCTACCAGAAGCTCGCCCGACAGGAGGGCCTGGTCACTCTGTGGGCCATGCCGGACATCGAGACCTTGATCGCGACCACGGACTATCCGATCGACTACGTGATCCCCAGCCAGGGGACGCCGGTGGTGATCGACGGGATCGCCCTCGTTCGTGGGAGCCGAAACCCCGAGATGGCTCGGGCATTCATCGAGTACGTCGGAAGCGAGGAGGGATTGATCCTGGCCGCAGAGGACCACTTCAGGATTCCCGCGCGAACCGACCTCGATCCTGAGTCCTTGCCCGACTGGCTTCGAGAAGCCCTGCCGCGGATTCGCGAAATGCCAGTGGACAATGATCTCATTAGGGAGCGCACTCCCGAGTGGATGCGATACTGGGACTCGAACATACGGAGGCGAGGCGAGGCAAGCGGGTATGAGTGAAGTCGGGGGCGGTACGATCCTCCATGTAGAGGAGGTCACCCGTAGCTTCGGAGCGGTGTCTGCCGTCGACCGACTCACCCTGAGCATCGAGACGGGCGAGTTCATCACGCTCCTCGGCCCTTCGGGATGTGGCAAGACCACCGCTCTGCGCTTGATCGCGGGATTCGAGCGTCCGAATCGGGGGGTGATCCGGTTCGCCGGCCAAGACGTCACCGAGCGAACCCCTCAGCAGCGCGGGTTCGGAATGGTGTTCCAGAGCTATGCGCTCTTCCCGCATCTGAATGTCTTCGAGAACATCGCCTTCGGTCTTCGCGCCCGAAGACTGGGAATGGACGAGATCCGTAAGCGGGTCTCCGCAGCTCTGGAGATCGTGGACCTCGCCCCCTACGCGGATCGCGCCGTGCAAGCCCTCTCCGGAGGGCAGCAGCAACGGGTCGCCCTGGCTCGTGCGCTGGCGATCGAGCCGCCGCTGCTGCTGCTGGACGAACCGCTGTCGAACCTGGATCAGGCGCTTCGCGTCCAGACACGAAACGATCTCCGACGACTCGTGAAAGAGCTCGGGATTACGGCCGTATTCGTGACCCACGATCAGGAGGAGGCCTTCGACCTGTCGGACCGCATCGCGGTCATGCAGGCCGGTAGGATCCACCAGATCGGATCACCCCGACATCTCTACGAGAACCCAGCGGATCGGTTCGTGGCGGGGTTCGTGGGGCGGGCCAACGTATTCCGCGGACGAATCGCTCCAGGGGGCGTCCGAATGAGTGGGGAGGTCGTCTGGCGGATCGGGGGCGATCGGCCGAGCATCCGAGCCGAGCCGGGTCAGTCTTGCAGCGTGCTCGTGCGTCCCGAGGACCTTCGGTTCGGAGAGGGAGAGGAGATCTCCGAGACGGCCATCGATGGCGTCGTCCGGGATCGTCGCTTCCGGGGCGGATCTGTCTTGTACCGAGTGGAGACGTCCAGTCTGGAAGGCGAACCGGGCGGTGAAGGAGACGACTCGGTGATCGAGATCATCGGCTCGGCGGAGGGGCCGGCGGTGGGGTCCAGGGTGCGGATCGCTCCCTCGGAGACCGCACGCCTGCATGTGTTTCTCGAAGAGGGGGGTTCTTGAGCCAGGGATACGCGAGCATCCGACGCGCCTGGCCTCTCATTGTCGTGGTGGGTGTGCTGTTGTGGGCCGTGCTCTACCCTCATCTGTTCGTCCTGGGCGAATCCATCTGGATCGCAGGAGAGCCGTCGCTCGACGGCTACCGACAGTTCTTCGCCAGTCGAGCGGAGCTCGAGGCCCTCTGGGGGAGCTTGTGGATCAGCGCCGGGAGTGTCCTGCTCTCCGCCCTGATCGGGGTTCCGTTGGCGTTCCTCTTCACGCGATTCGAGTTTCCGGGCCGGGCCCTATTCGGGGCCCTGGCCGCATTGCCCGTGCTCCTTCCGCCGCTCGTGGGCGTGATCTCGTTCCTGTTCCTCTATGGGGAGAGCGGAATCGTCACGCGAACGATCCAGATGGCACTCGGTCTGGAGAGCCCGCCGTGGAGGCTCGTAGGAGGTGGGGCCATTCTTCTGGTGCACGCCTACTCGATGTACGTCTACTTCTATCTGCTCACCGCGGCGGGGCTGTCACGACTGGACGCTTCCGCGGCGGAGGCAGCGGAGTCCCTGGGCGCCAGTCGGCTACGAATCTTCTTCCGCGTCACACTTCCGATGCTGGCTCCCGCCCTGGGAGCCGCCTCCGTGCTGGTCTTCATGACCTCGATGGCCTCGTTCTCCGCCCCGTACATCTTCGGAGGCGGCTTCCGGGTTCTGACGACCCAGATCTTCACGAGCAAGGTCAACGGCGAGCTCACGTTGGCGATGGTGGAGACGGTCGTGCTGGCCAGCGCTTCGCTTCTCTTTCTCGGAGTGCTGCGGCGGTTCGAGCGGGGTCGGGAGTTCGCGGCGGTTGGAAAGGGCGTCTCCGCACCGCGCAGGCAGGTCACGTCCGCCTGGGCCCGGCGGGTCATTCCCACGATCGGCGTCGGTGCCGTGGGCACACTGCTGCTGCCGCACCTGACGCTGATCCTCGTCTCGTTCGTGACCGAAGGGACCTGGACGACGCAGCTTCTTCCGAGCGAATTCACCCTGGCGAACTATCGGGAGCTGTTCACGAGCGCGCAGCTTTGGACTCCCATCGCGAACTCGCTGCAAATGGCCTCTCTGGCCACGGCTGCGAACCTCGTCTTCTGCTTCCTCGCGGCCTATCTGATCGTCCGACGACGGTCCCCTGGGCGAGGCGCGCTCGTCTTCCTCACCATGCTTCCGTGGGCGCTTCCCGGTACGGTGATCGCCATGGCGTTGGCCACGACCTTCTCGGTGAACCAGCCCTGGTTCGGACGGGTCGTGCTGGTGGGGACATTCTGGATCCTGCCGCTGGCCTATTTCGTCCGAAACATCCCCCTCGTGGCCCAGGCCGCGATGGCGTCGTTCCGTCAGTACGATTTCGCGCTGGAGGAGGCCGCGCACGGTCTCGGTGCCGGATGGTTCACGACGATGCGACGGGTCGCCGCTCCGCTGGTGCTTCCCGGGCTGGCTGCCGGAGGCCTCCTGGCCTTCGTCACCGCGCTGGGCGAATTCGTTTCATCCATCCTGCTCTATACCTACCGCTCGCGCCCGATCTCGGTCGAGATCCTGTCGCAGCTGCGGGCGTTCGATTTCGGTGCGGCCGCGGCACTCGGTGTCGTGCTCGCGGTGCTCATGACCCTGGTCTTCGCTCTCGGGGGTCGGTGGGTGCGCGGGGCGACGCTGGGTCAGCGCGGATAGGAGACTCGCGGGGATCAGACCTCTTCGATCTCCGGGATGGGGCCCAGACGCATGACCAGATCCCCGGCCTCAACCGTATCCCCCTGATTGACCAGCACCTCTTCGACCACGGCGTCCCGAGGAGCCGTCAGCGCCGTCTCCATCTTCATGGCTTCGGCGATCATCAGCTGGGCGCCCTTGTTCACGGTATCCCCGCCCTTGACCAGTAGCTGAACGATCTTTCCGGGCATGGAAGCACCGATCTGCATCCAGTCGCGGGGGTCCGCCTTGGGACGCGCTGTGGCATCGACGCTCATGCCGAGATCTCGGATCCGGACTTCCCGGCGGTGGCCGTTCAACTCGAACATGACCCCGCGAGTCCCGTCCAGCCGCTGCTCCCCGACCGAAATCAGCCGAATGATCAGCGTCTTCCCGGCTTCGATCTCCACCGCCACGCGCTCTCCCGGCTCCAGTCCGTAGAAGAACGTGGGCGTATCCAGGACCGATGTGTCCCCGTACGTGCCCCGATGCGACACGTATGAGCGGTATACGTCCGGGAACAGGACGAGGCTCAGGATCTCCCGATCCGTGACCTGACGAACCGAGGGGTCGTCCGCAGTCAACTCCCTGATCTCGTTTCCCAACGCATCGAAGTCCGACGGGGGCAGGTACGCCCCCGGCCGATCCTCGAGCGGACTCTCGCCTCTCAGGACTGCGGTCTGTAGGGCCTCGGGGAAGCCGTATGGCGGCTTGCCCAAACGGCCCTTGAGAAGACCGACGACCGATTCGGGAAAGCTCAAGTCGGCGGCGCGTTCCAGGAGGTTCTCGCCCGTCACTTCGTTCTGCACCATGAAGAGGGCGAGGTCGCCGACGGCCTTGGAAGAGGGAGTGACCTTGATGAGCTCGCCCAGAGCCTCGTCCGCATCGCGGTAGGCCGTAACCACTTCCCCCCATCGGCTCCCCAGACCGAGCGCCTCCGCCTGCTGCTTCAGGTTCGTGAACTGCCCACCGGGCACCTGGTGCCGGAAGACGCCCGCATCCGGCGCCACGGGTCCCCCCTCCAGGAACCGGTAGTAGCTTCGGACCCCGGACCAGTAGTCGTGCAGAGCCTGGACGGCATCCAGGTCGAGCTCGGCCTCCCGGGCCGTTCCTTGGAGGGCGGCCGCGATCGCACGAATGCTGGGCTGGGAGGTGCCTCCCGCGAGCGCGTCGATGCAGCCGTCCACGATGTCGGCTCCGGCCAAGGCGGCTCTCGCCGATGTCGAGACGCCCACCCCGGCGGAGTCGTGGGTGTGGAGGTGCAGAGGTAGATCTGTGGCTTCCTTCAGGGCGGTGACCAGGCGCTGAGCCGCCTCGGGCTTCAGAAGACCCGCCATGTCCTTGATCGCGAGAATATGGGCTCCCGCCGCTTCCACCTCACGGGCCAGCTCCACGTAGTAGCTCAGATCGTAACGGGTCCGATTCGGGTCCAGGAGGTCGCCTGTATAGCAGACCGCGACTTCGGCGAGCTTGCCCTCCTCGCGGACCGCGTCGATGGCGACGCGCATGTTCGGAAGCCAGTTGAGCGAGTCGAAGATCCTGAAGACGTCTACGCCGGCGGCGGCCGCTTCGCTGACGAAGGAGCGGACCGCGTTGTCTGGATAGGCTGAGTACCCGAGTAGGCTCTGGCCTCGCAGGAGCATCTGAAAGAGGATGTGCGGGATCTTCTCCCGCAGCCGATTCAGCCGCTCCCACGGGTCCTCCTTCAAGAAGCGGTACGCCGTATCGAAAGTCGCACCGCCCCACACCTCCATGGAGAAGAGATTCGGGGCCAGACGACCCGTGGCTTCCGCAATTCTGAGCAGATCCGCCGTGCGCATCCGTGTGGCCAAGAGCGACTGATGTGCGTCTCGGAAGGTGGTATCGGTGAGGAGGACTTTTTCTTCGCCCGAGACGCGAGCCACGACCGCCTCCGGTCCCTCCCGATCGAGCAGCGCCTTCATCGTCTGCGCTGGAGGCTTCGATCCGTACATGGGGGAAGGAAGCGGAGCCGGACGCATCGCCGGCTTGCCACGTGTCTTCGGGCCGCTCTCCTGGCCATTCACGACGATGTGGCCGATGTAGCGGAGGAGGCGCGTGCCCCGATCGAGGCGTGGTCGGAACTCGAAAAGTTCCGGGTGGTTGTCGATGAAGCTGGTGTCGACTCCACCCGCCAGGAACTTCGGATGAGTGACGACGTTCTCGAGGAACGGGAGGTTGGTCTTCACACCTCGAACCCGGAATTCG
>JAHEKL010000332.1 GCA_024638345.1 Gammaproteobacteria bacterium
CGGTTCGGAAGGCACGCAACAAGCGGACATCACTGACTCGGACGAGGTCGAACCGGAGGACGCGGAAGAGGCTGCTGAATCGGAGGACGCGGAAGAGGCTGGCTCCGAACCGGAGGACGCGGAAGAGGCCGATTCCGAAGCGCCGTCGGAGGAGGCTGATGCGGGGCCAAAAGAAGAGAAGCGACCGCAGCAGAGGAAGAAGAAAAAGAAGAAGAAGAAGGGAAAGAAAGGGAAGAAGAAGTACCGCTGGGACTGATTCAGCCAGCTGCCGGCAAAGCCGTCAGCGACCGAGGGCTGTGTCGATGCCGTCGAACAGTGGTACGAGCCCCAGCGCGAGTACGTGGCCCTGTCCGACGATCGTATCTAGCTGGGCATCGATTCCGACGGAGTCGAGTTTTGCGACCGTCGTCTCTGATGCCGCCAGCCACGATGTGTCGGACTCGCCGACCATGAGCCATATGGGCTTGCCGGCCAGGACGGACAGATCCGACGCCGCGCCAGAGTACTGACCGGGTAGACCGACGAGCGTACTGAAGCGGTCGGGCTGCGAGAGCGCAGCGAAGAAGATCCCTCGACCACCATTCGATGCCCCGACCAGCGCGACCTGATCGGGGTCGAAGTCGAACTCCGTGGCCATCCAGTCGAAGAGCGCTGGAATGATCTCGTCGGCGCTCGTGGCGAGTTCGCTCCCCCGGACGGCCGGGGCCACGACGTAGTAGCCGCGCGCAGGTCCCTCGGTACCCCAATAGGAAAGCACGAATCCCTCGGTGAGATCTTCCGACCCCGAGCCCCACGGGAGCGCAAAGATGACGGGGTGGGGTCCCGCTCCATCGTTGCGTGGCCGGACGAAAGCAACGTTCACGGTCCCCAGCGTCGGGGTCGGGACGGAGGCCCATTCGAGCCGGATCTCGAACAGAACCGGGTCGTCCCCACATCCCACGAAGGCGAGCGGGGCGGCTGCCGCGCACAGGAATTTCAGGGCGTAGGCTCGAAGCATGACGATGACTCCCGGGGTCCGACTCCGGCCTGATCATACTGCGCGTGCGCGACCGGACGACAATCAGTTTTGGTGTCTCGGGAAACGAATTGGGTCGTTATCCCGTCAGAGAATATATGAAGGGCTCCGTTCCAGCACCTGCGAGCCGGAGCCAACCGCACACGATGTCGACGGATGAGAAGGCAATGGACTTCATACTCAGCATTCTTTTCAACGCGATACTCCTGTTCCTCGTCGGCCGCCTGGTCGATGGGATCGAGGTCCGGGACGGGAAGGCAGCCGTCTTCGGAGCGATCGTGCTCGGCCTCGCGAACGCCTCGGTCGGTAAGCTGCTCCTGCTGCTGACGCTCCCGATCACGTTCCTCACCCTCGGGCTCTTCGTGCTGGTCATCAACTCGCTCATGCTGATGCTGGCGGCTGCGTTCGTCGACGGCTTCGAAATCGAGGGCTTCTCGGCCGCGATGTGGGGCAGCATCGTGTTCGCAGTCATGAACTTCATCGCGGGGATCATGCTGGGCTGAGGATGTGAATTCCGCCCCGGGGGACGTCCCGGGCCGGGCCATCCCATCCCTCAGTTTCCGGTCGCTTCAGCTCTGAGTGTGCGGTACACGTCTCGCGCTTCGTCGAACTGGCTGAAGACGTGGTCGCGCTCCGCCTGCGATCGCCAGTCCGGCCAGGCCTCGGCCATCGCCTGGAGCTTGTCGATCCAGGCCAGGGCGTAGTCCGCCGACTCGGCCGAGCGGATCGGGGTTCCGTCCAGCACGACCCAGACGGGGTTCGTTGCCGCCTGGACCCACGGCACATCCATCGGAAACGACTCATCGCGCACGCCATTCAAGCGTACGTGATACCAACCGGACACCGCCGGCCGGAACGACCGTTCGAACGACAGCGTGGTACGATCGTCCGCGAATGGAATCGAGGCGATCACCTCGCCGTTGAAGACGAGCTCTGCCCTTTCCAGCGGCGTGATGGAGGTGACTTCGACAGAGATCACCACCATGTCGCCGGCCGAAAGCTCCACCGTCTCACCGGGGATCTTCCCGGCCACCTCGATCTCCACGAGGGGACCCGTCGACATGAAGGCGTGGCCGGCCCGGAGGCCCTCGAACCACCCGCTCATCGTGAGCGGCTCATCGTCGGGCAGCTTCACGTAGGTGCGGACCGAGCCGACCAGATGGGTCCTGTGCAGGTCGCTGATCGCGTCTTCTCCACCCACCAGCGCAGGACGGAGTCCGTTGTTCCAGACTGCGTATAGAGGAGCGAACCCGGTCTGCGAGGTCGACCACTCCACCGCGTCGGTGGTCATCAGCGCCGCATCCACGATGAAGCCCTTCGCGCCGCCGAGACTGCCTTCCAGCGGATCACCGTTCCACTGCGAATGCACATACCCCGTGTACGCGCCCTGGGCGCGCGCCTTCTCGAACATGTCGGTGTTCGATGGATACAGACTCTCGATGCCGGTCCCCGAATACCCGGTCGTGAATGGCGAGATCAGGTGGTCGGTCATTCCGAACATGAAGACGTGGCCGTAGAACGGGGGGCGGTACTCCTGACCCACGATGAGCAGCCGCTCGGCGGTCGAGAGCGGATGCGCCTCCCCTCCGGGGATGAAGTACTGATGATCGAGGACGCGGTTGTCCTTGTTCGCGATCTGCTCCATGACGACGTCCTGATCCTCGGCCTCGGACATCATCATCAGGTTCTCGAGCGTGTTGTGGAGGTTCCCGGCGTAGTTCGCGTGGACGTGGGTCGAGCCGTTGAACCACCCTCGAGCTTCCATGTCGATGATCGGTTCGAACTGGATCGTCACCTCGGTGACCTCGCCCGGCCGGATCTCGACGGTCCGTTCGACA
>JAHEKL010000066.1:0-2947 GCA_024638345.1 Gammaproteobacteria bacterium
GCACCTGCCCAATAGGAGAGACCGGAGCCGGTCGCGTACTCGAGACCGGCGTTGTCGATCGGGTACAAGCCGCTCGACATGTTGAGCACGTGTCGCAGGGTGATGGCGGACCGGGGGTCCGTTTCGGGCGACGCGGCGGGAGGCAGCCAGTCGAAGGGGAGCGGCTCGTCCAGCGCCATGAGGCCCTGGTCCACGTTCATCCCGATCAACGTAGATGCGATGCTCTTGGCGACCGACCAAGTGCGCGTCCGGGTCGTGAAGTCGAATCCCGGCGCGTAGCGCTCGTGGATGATCTGGCCTCGATGCACGATCAAGAGCCCGATAGTGACCTGCTCCGGCGATTCACGATCGAAGGCCCAATCGGATGCGGCCTGGAGCGCGCCGACATCGACACCGGGGGGCGGCTCCGGCTCCGGGGCAAGATCGCCGTTGGGCCATGCGATGCGCGATGCGTCACCTGGTGGATCTGCCATCTCCAAGCTTGGCAGGAGAGCGATGTCGTCGAAGGTCTGATCGGGTGACATGACGACACATCCCAGCCCCTCCCGGAACGCCGCCCGAACGGGTGGCATCGGCATGCTCCCTCCCCTGATCGCGACGGCCTTGCGGTCCCAGTCCACCTCATAGTCGCCGCCCGATGCGTCCCCGACTGGATCCGGAAGAAACGCCAACTCCTGGGCGAATACCTGCTCCAGCGTTCGATTGGAAGTGAATAACCCGTTGCACATCATCACCGCCTGCTGACCGTGACGAATCATCTCACGGTTGAACGCCCAGTAGTCGTAGCGTTCTTCCTGTTGGGCGCTCAGCCCAGTGGCGACGAGCACTCCGAGGAGGGTCAGGGAGGAGAGGTATCGGTTCATGGTAGCCTTCTGACGTAGGGGGGCTCGGAACGGCCAAACCACAGGAACAAGATGCCTCGGCTTCGGGGGGGCGGCAAGCAAGATCGAGGTGCGGAGTCCATGCGCGGATTCATGCAGCCAAGGCTGTTGCGGTTCGAGGATCCTCGACGAGGTAGGCTCAGGGGCTGGGTGTCCCCGTCAGCACCGCTGTGAGCGTGATTACCGTACCGGCCGCGGCGACCTCCCAGCCGGCTCGCCTGCGAATCGCGACCCGCCCAGCCCGCGTGCCGAGTGCGGGAAGTCCACGTCTCCAGTTCAGAAATCCGAGAAACAGGGTGACTCCGACCAAGATCACCTTGGCCGACAGGATGCGACCGTAGGGCTCCGACCAGAGGTCGCTCGGGGAGTTGAGGTGATAGACCGAGAGGATGACGCCCATGGACAGGAGCGATCCGACTGCCAGGATGGCCATGGGTGAAAACGCTCGGAGCTGAGCCGCGAGGAGGACTCCCTCTTTGTCGGATCGGGCTCCCTCGAGGAGGATCAGAGCGAGCGACCCCAACCAAGTCCCCCCCGCGAGCGCGTGCGACGCATCCGCGGCGACCGCCACGATGCGATGAGACCCGGGCACCGCCATTGCGTGACTGGACAATGCCAAGGTGATCGGCAGGGCGAGGATCAGCCCCGCTTCGGCCGGGGATATGAACCGGCGTGCGGGGAAGCCCGCGACACGGCCGCCGCTTGAGCCCAAGTCGGCGGCAGGTCGAAGGAGAAGCACCGAAACCAGAGCGAGCATGACGCCCTGTAACAGCCACACCTTACCCCAAAAGGTGTTGCCGAGGAGAAACCACACGTCCTGGCTGAGGGGAACGAACGGGTCCCGAAATCCCATGACCTGGACCGTCAATCCGAGCGCCCAGACCGAGAGCAGCGCGACCGCGGTCCTGCCACCGAACCGCCGAACCCTGGCCTGTGCCGCCCAAAGCTCCGCTCCCGCGTCCGCCAGTCCCTCGGTTCGCAGAGCGGTCCGTGCGGTGGGGCCTATCCGCCACATCCAGGCCCCGACTCCGACTATGAGGAGGACTCCGCCCTGCATCAGCCCACGTTGGACCGGGCCTAGTAACGCCTCGATCACTCAGTCGTGACTTGAAACCCGAAATCCCCGTTGACGGCGTGACCGTCCTGGGCGATGGCCCTCCAGTGCACGGTGTAGGCACCCGGTCTCAGTGAGGCCGCGGGACGGATGAACACCTGGGTGGGGTCCTCTCCGTCGGCGGCAGCCGCAGTCGAGGCGACGAGATCATTGGCCGCGTCGGCGATGCGGATCGTGGTGCCGTCGATTCTGGGGGCTTCCGTGAAGAACAGTCGGATCTCGTCCAGCCGAGTGCCTACTGTGGCATCGGCCGCCGGGATCGAGCTCTCCAGGGCCAGGTGTCTGACGAGTCCGAGCTGCGCCTCGGCAGGGCGATTGAGGGCCACTCCCGATCCGAGTACCGACACGACGAACGCGGCGAAGGCCGCTGAGAGCGTGACTCGGCGCCCGGGGGATCGACTTCCTACGAGGTATCGCATGTGACTGACTCCTCATCACGGGACGACGACTCATATTCTACACCGGGGCACGAAAGATGGCGACTCCGAAGACCGGTGGTCGACACCGGACTCCCGGCTTGCCTGGGACGCCCTCCCCAGCCCAAGATGCGACAAGGAACCGCCGATCCCGGCGAAGCCGACGGTCCCATCAGCCCGGAGTCGATCATGTCGCACGAGCGGAAGAAGGCCAGTGACTTTCCGCCCGAGGTACTGAGCCTTTTCGACAAGTATGTACACGGTATCATCGACCGGCGTGCCTTTTTGGACGGTGCGGCGAAGTTCGCGGCGGGAGGCATCACGGCCGCGGGCATGCTGGAAGCTCTGCGACCCCGATACGCCTGGGCGAGGCAGGTCGAACCGGACGACCGTCGCATCCAGTCCGACTACGTCGAGTACGATTCACCGAACGGCTCGGGCCGGATGAGAGGGTACCTGGCCCGGCCGGCAACGGGTGACCGGTGGCCCGCCATTCTGGTCATCCACGAGAATCGCGGTCTGAACCCGTACATCGA
>JAHEKL010000066.1:2957-11326 GCA_024638345.1 Gammaproteobacteria bacterium
ATCGAAGACGTGGTCCGTAGGTTCGCTGCAGCCGATTTCCTGGCGTTCGGACCCGACGCTTTGACGCCGCTCGGTGGCTATCCTGGCAATGACGACGACGGCCGCGTCATGCAGGGCCAACTCGACCGCGACGCGATCATCGAGGATTTCGTGGCGGCCGCCGAGTTCCTGATGGGACATCCAGATAGCACGGGGCGTGTCGGCGCCGTGGGCTTCTGCTTCGGTGGCGGCGTAGTCAACACCCTGGCGGTTCGACTCCCGAACCTCGGGGCTGGGGTCCCATTCTACGGTAGTCAGCCCGCGGCCGAAGACGTGCCCAGCATTCAGGCCCCCTTGATGATCCAGTACGCCGGTTTGGACGACCGTATCAACGAGGGTTGGCCGGCGTACGAGGCGGCCCTACGCGCCAACGGGAAGACCTACTCGATGCACATGTACGCGGGAGTGAACCACGGCTTCCACAACGACACGACGCCTCGCTACGACGAAGAGGCGGCGATGCTCGCGCAGACCAGGACGATCGCCTTCTTCAACGAGCACCTTCGGTAGGAGCCAGCCGGGGCAGGAGCCTTCTACCGAGCGCACTTCGCGCAGATCGGCGTGGTCGGCAGGAGTTCCAACCGACCCGGCTCAATCGTCTTTCCGCACGATTGGCAGGTGTCGTACGTCCCCAGCTCGATTCGCGTGATCGCTTTCTGAAGCGAAGCGATCCGTTGACGCGATCTGGTTTCGAGTGCTTCGAGCACCTCGTCGTTTTCCAAGAACTGGGCCAGATCGGACCAATCCTTGGGGAGCGTTCGGTCCTCGTTCCGAAGATGGCTTGTCAGCCGGGAGTTGGTGGCGAGGAGCTCCCTGAGATCCTCTTCGAATTGCGCGCGCAGCTTGTCGTTTCCGGCCACTTGCCTTCTCCGTCGCCTCAGTGGGTCATCATCCATACGACCACATTCACGCCGACCGCGTAGGCGTCCGGAGAGAACTGGTAGAAGAACTGCGGGTCTTCGCCCTCCCGCTCCCAGCCGTCCGCGATGTCCGTGTTGTGGGTGATCAATACCATGATTCGCCCATCATCGTCCAGAATCGCGCGTATGTGAGGCTGACGGCTCTCGAAGCCACGCTCACTCGTGCCCCCGCCGGTTCGCCTCCAGTGCTGGATCGAGGGAATCTGGGGCAACCGCTGGACGTCGTAAACGATCTCGAAGAGGGGATGCTCGATCGGCAGGTCGACGATCTGGCGATCTGGAAAGACCATAGCCATCTGTTTCGCCCACTGGTTCCAGGCGGCATTTCCCCAGAAATCGTCGACCCACAGAAATCCGCCTTTGTCGAAGTACTCGCGAAGGGCTCGGGCCTCCTCGCCGTCGAAGCCCGTGACCCCCACGTGTGACGCGAACAGGAACGGACACTCGAACAGCTCGGGGTCGGTCGCGCGCACGATGGCGAAACCGGGCTCGCCGTGCTCCCATCCGCTCACGGGCGTAGGGGTCAGCTGGGAGAGTCGAGTCGTGAGGTTTCGCTCTGCTTGAGGGAAGTCCGTATCCCAGCTGGAACCCCCCGGTTCTCGTCGGACCTCGACGAAGGCCAGCCTGCAGAACGTGAATCCACCGGGTCGGTCGGGAAGACCGTCGCCGAGCCGCACACGGGTCCCGTACCGACGGAAGCGCTGCGCCTCGGCGGATTCGGGCGCAGCGAACACGCCCGTGAGGACGAGAACCAGGACCATGGGTCCGACGCGCAAAACCGGTCGAGGTATCAACCTTGGGCTCGTGTGCGAGTCACGGATGCCCAGTGTACCCCTCCGAGCCGATCGAGAGCCGCCCAGGTCCGAGCCAGCGCTCGACGCTATGGACGGACCCGGACATACTTCCGAAGCTCTCTTGGACGGGGCTCTCCCCCATACATGTTCCCGTCGGCATCGACTGCCACGAATTCGGCTCCGTTCCCGGAGGGGTCTCGGGGATCGGCCCAGGGGAAGCGGATGAATTCCTGCACCCACCCGGTCTCGATCTCTCCGATCCGAATCCCCATCTCGTACCCGGGGTTCTGGAGGTCATCCGATTCGGAGTCAGCCACGTAGATACGGTCGTTGGAGTCGAATGCGATTCCGCTGGGACGTCCGAACTGCGTCCAGCTGGCGAGGTGGTTTCCTTGCTGATCGAAGAGCTGGACTCGGCTGTTGCTTCGATCCCCTACGAAGACACGTCCGCTGGAGTCGATGTCGATCGCATGGAGAGCCCGGAACTCGCTCGGAGCGTATCCGGTCTTGCCCCACGACATGATGAAGTCGCCGTTGCGGTCGTACTTCATGACGCGATTGTTGCCGTCGTTGTTGTGTCCATCCGCGATGAAGATGTCGCCGTTCTCGGCGATCGCCACGTCGGCCGGGGAGGTGAAATGGTTCGGGCTGTTCCCAGGGGTGCCCGCCGTGCCCAGTCTCATCAGCACGTCACCCGTCGGGCTGAACTTGATCACCTGATGGCCTCGCGGGTCACCGGCCGGGATGTTGGCGTTGCTGACTGCGTCGGTCACCCAGACGTTTCCGTCTTCGTCCACGTCGATGCCGTGGGGCCAGATGAACATGCCACCGCCGAAGCTCTCCACCGCGTTGCCCGCGGGGTCGAACTTGACCACCGGGTCCAGATCCGAGTCCAGACACTCGGTGCCGAAACGATCTCCTCCCGCATCGCAGCGGATGATGGCCCAGATGTGCCGGCCATCGGGGTCGATCGTGACCTTGCCTACCGCACCCATCTCCCGACCGCCGGGCAGCTTCGCCCAACCGTCGACGATCGCGTACGCGTTCGACGAGTTCTGTGCAAGAAGGGGCCCGGACATGACCCCGAGGGCGATGCCCAATAGGGCGACGATCCATGTGAGCCGTCTGGGAATCGACATGATCTTACCTCGCTTCGACGTGGCTGGGATGCCGAGAAGGCGTCTCGCGGGCGGGAAAGAGGCCGGCCGCGTGAGAGATTCCGATCTCTCGCTTGGGAACCGTAGGCTAGCCCGATTCGCCGGGCAAGAGCGAACGATGGCTGGACGGATCGTGGGACCAGCGGTCGTCGGTCGATCGAGGCCGTCGCCGAGATCGGAGGTCCGCTGCGTTACCAGCTCACCCGAAGCCCTGTGGTGAGAGAGGTGCCGGAGTAGCTTCCGCCGTCCGCAGCCGCATCGTCCATGTCGGCGATCTGAAGACCGCTCTGAAGCTTGAGCTTGTGCCCGTAGAGGAAGTAGTTCACGCCGAGGTAGATCTCGTTGTATCGATCGCCGCGCCCCGAAGTGAGGAGGTTCTCGTAGCGGGCCAAACGAATGCCGTTCGCGCCCTCGCTATTGAGGTAGGTGTGACGGCCGACGACCTGGAGCTTGGATGTGAGGTTGTAGTAGGGCATGACCATCGTTCCCCACAAATCGCTTTGCCCGAGATAGCCCGATGCCGTCGAGACATCGGCGCGTGTACCCCAGCGAGCGTCCTCGAGCTTGAAGTTCAGGGATGCGACGTGCTGAAGCTGGCGGGTGAAGGTGTTGTTCGGGTCGGGATTCTGATAGATGTAGTTTCCGCTCAGAGTTGCTTCTTGCGTGCCCAGGAGCTCACCGAAGTCGTAGCCCAGCGAAACGAGGGAGAAGGCGCTTCCGTCGAACTCGCCGAACTCGCGGTTGCCGGAGCCAGCTGAGTAGGCTCCCACGTGATATCTCCAATTCGACAGCTCTCCGGAGAAGCTCACGCCGGGCATGTACTCCTGGGTGAACCACATGTTGTTCGTGAGATTGCTACGATCGATCGTCAGCAATTCCTTCGAAGACGTGGAGCCGTCCATCGTGAACGGCACCCCGTGCTTACCGACAGTTGCGGCGAAGCTGGCCCCGGGGCTCCACTGCACGTAGAAGTCCGTGAGGCGCACGTAGAAAGGGTCCGACTCCTGCGGATTGAACTCGGCCTCCCCGTGCACCGTGAACTGCCCGAAGAATCGAGACCTCACGCCCAGCCGCAGCCGCCGGACGTTCCATTGGTCGCGCGAGACACCACTGTCGTTGACCCTTGCGTACTCGTACTGGAATCTTCCGCTGAAGAGAACGCTCTGGACGACAGGATTCTGATCGTTGTCGTACCATTCAGCGAACTGCCAGAGATCGTCGAAGGTCGATGTCTGAACCCGCGCGAGCAGGGGATTCGGCGAGGCCAGCCCCCACAACCCGAGGACGAGGATCGAACAAGCAACGGGTTTCACGTCACAGCCTCCCAGGGAGTCGTTACGTCGCTGTGACTAGTATAGGGCGGATCGGTAACGTAGAGGCTTCGGTCGGTAACAGAATGGTAAATGGTCTCTGGGGAGTTCCGGGGAGCGAGGGTCCATGACGGGAGGCCGCATTCCGATCGTCGGAGTCATCGGCTCGGGAGTCGACGAGCACCTCGAGCGGGCCCGGCCGTTGGGCCGATGGCTCGCTGAATCTGGCACGCACCTCCTGACGGGCGGTGGGGCGGGGGTGATGGCGGCCGTCAGCCGAGCGTTCTATGAGACGCCCGACCGCTCCGGATCGACCATCGGGATCCTCCCATGGGACGACGATCGTCGTGAGCCGCGGGAGGGCTATCCGAACCCATGGATCGAGATCCCGATCCTCACCCATCTGCCTCTCAGCGGCGAGCGAGGTACCGATCCGCTCTCGCGGAACCACGTCAATGTGCTCAGCGCGGACGTGATCGTGGCCCTTCCCGGAGGTTCGGGAACCGCGAGCGAGGTGTCCTTGGCACTTCGCTACGGTCGCGCGATCACGGGTTTTCTCGTGTCGCGGGAAGAGATACCGGGCATGCCGGGAGACGTCACCGTGAGGAGCGATCTGGAGGGGGTTCAGGCTTTCGTGTCCTCTGCCCTCCAGTCTCGAGGGCTCAAGGCAGTTCCACGATCACTTGATCGGCCAAGGTCACAACGCTGACCCATCGGGTCCCGGGGGGAGAGGATTCGACCTGCACCTCGTACCATATCGTGCCTGCCGTCTCGACTTTCTCGGATACGAGCACCACGGTGGACGGGGGGATGGGGCTCGTCTCGATCATCGTCATGGTCGGGTCCCCGGGATCCGGGCTGTCGGAGGACAGGGTGCTTCGCGACAGCCGGTAGCGTCGTCCAACGACCAACTCCGAAGGATCGCGAGCATCCTCGACAATGGCCGACGATTCCGGGTCGCTCGACGGTGGCTCGCTGCAACCCGCGGCCCAGAGGGTGATGAGCAGCATCGCTGCGAGCGCGGGCCTGATCACTCCGGGGCGACGGTGTCCGAGGGCCTGACCGGAACCCGCGCGCTCAGACGCTGCCGGAAGTCCCGGACGACCGCTTCACGGTCTTCTCGAACCCGGCGCAGGAAGTCCTCCGTGACGGGGGTCGCTGGGTCGTGTCGGGCACCCCAGACGACGAGTTCCAGCAGTACCGGAACCAAGTCCAGTCCCGCCTCGGTCAGGGTGTATATCCGCCGTCGCCGGTCGGCTGGATCCGGGGTCTTCTCGACGACTCCAGCCCGCTCCAAGCGATTCAGTCGGTCGGCCAGGACGTTCGTCGCGATGCCTTCGCCCGACTCCAAGAACTCGTGGAAATGTCGGCGTTTTCCGAACACCATGTCCCGCAGGACGAGCAGGGACCAGCGGTCCCCGAAGAGATCGAGCGAGAAAGCAATGGGACAAACCGATCGCCTTTGTCTTTTCATGGTAACAACTTAAACGTATACTTGCGAAATGCAACCAGACAGCGGATATTGTGGCTTGCGAAACGCAAGCTTGCGGGTCGCAGATTCGACGTCTCACACATCTTCTCACCGAACCGCGGAGTGCGAACCATGATCACCGACCGAGCGATTTCGCCGATGCTGGCCGAGCTGGAACAGGAGGCGAATGCGACGGAGCGCATGCTGGAGCGCGTACCAGACGGCAGTCTCACATGGAAGCCGCACCCGAAGTCCATGTCATTGGGTCAGCTGGCGCTTCACGTCGCGACGGTCGCCGGGAGCGTGGCGAACTTCCTCGAGATCGAGAAGTTCGATGTGAACGACGCGGACTTCACACCCGCGCAGCCCGAGTCCAAGGACGAGATCATCAGAGGGTTTCAGGAGGCGCAGGCCAACGCTCGCGCCAAGCTCGAGGCGCTGACGGACGAAGGGGCCGTGGCGCAGTGGAGGCTGGTGAACGGGGAACAGGAGCTCTGGGCGCTTCCGAAGCTCTCCCTGGCACGCACGCTGATGTTCAATCATCTCTATCATCATCGGGGGCAGCTGGCCGTTTATCTTCGCCTGCTAGATGTTCCTGTTCCCGCCACCTACGGTCGGTCGGCGGACGAGAGTCAGTTCAACTGACGGGAGCCTGAGATGTATTGGTCGTCGCGCTCGATCGCATGGGTCCTGGTGCCCGCCTTCCTCGGGTCATGCGCGACCGGGACGGCCCCCAGCTCTGCGCCGGCCCCTGCGTCTCCCATCGTCTCGGGGGACGTTGGGGTCGGTTTGGGCGCCGCCACTGCCTCGCGTGGACCAACCGCTCCGAGTCGGGCCTCCTTCGAGACTGCCATTGCGGAGGGTACGCGAACGAGCGCTGGCGTTCCGGGTCCCGACTACTGGAGCCAGGAAGTCGACTACTCGATCGAGGCGGAGCTGAATCCAGAGACTGCGGTGCTGGAGGGCCGGGAGACGATCACCTATCGGAATCGCTCGCCCGATCCGCTGGACCGGGTCATCCTACGTCTGTACCAGAATCTGTTTGCCCCGGGTGCAGAGCGGACCCGGACGGTGCCCGTCACGGGCGGCATGACGGTCGACCGGGTGGAGGTGGACGGTCGCGTCTTTCCGAGTCGACCCGATCGGCCGACGCGGGGCGCGTATCTGATCGACGGCACGCTGATGGCCGTCTACTTGGAGGAGGCACTTCGCCCGGGAGGGTCGCTGCAGCTGGAAGTCGAGTGGAGCTTCGAGGTCCCGCCGGCCGGCGCACCCCGGCAGGGTCACATCGAGAACGGACTGTTCAACATCGCGCAGTGGTACCCGCAGGTCGCGGTCTATGACGACCTGGAGGGTTGGCACATTTGGCCGTATCTGGGAAACGGCGAGTTCTACCTCGAGTACGGCGACTTCGACGTTGCGATCACCGTACCTGAGGGATGGCTCGTGGGTGCGACGGGCGCTCTCCAGAACTCGGGCGAGGTTCTTACGCAGGAGATCGCATCGCGAGTCGAAAGGGCGATGACCACCGACCAAGTCGTTCGCGTAGTGACCGAGGAGGACCTCGACGCAGGTCGCGCGACGGTCGCGAGCGCCGGGGGCACGCTGACCTGGCGGTTTCGCGCAGAGAACGTTCGGGACTTCGCCTTCGCGACTTCGGACCAGTACGTCTGGGATGCCTCGCGTGCCATCACTCCCGACGCGGACGGGGACGGCGAGGACGAGTTGGTTGGCGTCCATGCGCTCTACCGACCTTCCGTGGACTCCTGGACCGATGCCGCCGAGTACATTCGACATGCCGTCACCTTCCACGCCGAGCGGTGGCATCCGTATCCCTGGCCGCAGATGACGGGTGCCGAGGGACCGGTCGACGGGATGGAATACCCGATGCTCACCTTCGTATCCGCATTCCCCGAGCCCCGTATGGTTTACGAGGTGCTGAACCACGAGATCGGGCACATGTGGTATCCGATGATGGTCGGCTCGAACGAGTCCTCCTACCCATGGATGGATGAGGGATTGACCACCTACATCGAGGCCTACGCCACGGCCGACTACTGGGATGACCCCGAGTACTGGCGCAACGACCAGGGAGCGTACCTGATCGTGGCCGGTCTGGAGGCGGAGACGCCCATCATGCGTCATGCCGACCTTCACGGACCCTACGGCACCTACGGCCAGGCGGCATACTGGAAACCCGCGACGCTGCTGCGGGCCCTGGAGGGAGTCATCGGGCGCGAGGCCGTCTGGGCCGCTCTACGAGACTACTCGGAGAGTTGGCAATACGGTCACCCGGCTCCCGAGGACTTTTTCAATCTGGTCGAGGCCACCGCGGCACAGGATCTCGACTGGTTCTGGTACCCGTTCTGGTACGAGACGGCCGCGCTGGATCAGGCGATCACCGGCGTTCGCATCACCGGCAGTAGCGGCGATCGTGAGGCCGAGATCACGCTGGCGAACCTGGGTGATGCTCTGATGCCGGTGAGCCTCGCACTCCAGTTGTCGGACGGAACCGCCCTTTCGCAGACGGTGCCGGTTCAGGTCTGGTTTGGAGGCGCTGGACGACACACCGTCGGGGTCGATCTGCCGCCGGGAGCTGAGCTCGAAGCCGTCGAGATCGATCCCGAAGCTCTCTTTCCCGATGTGAACCGCGAAAACAACGTATGGCAGCCATGAAC
>JAHEKL010000333.1 GCA_024638345.1 Gammaproteobacteria bacterium
CTCCGTTGGACCAACCTCGGCTGCCGTTCGCCGAGACGGCGATCAATACAGCCGCCCTTCTACTGAGTGGCATCGTCCTCGCGCTAGCGCACTTCGGCTTTCGGGTGGAGGCGCGCCGAGCCCTCATCCCGCTCACCGGTGCGGTCCTCCTCGGCGCCTTCTTCGTGGGGTTCCAGGGCGTCGAGTGGGCAGGGCTGATCGGGGAGGGGCTCACCATGAGATCGAGCTCTTACGGAGCGTTCTTCTATCTCATCGTCGGAACGCACGCGATCCACGCCGTCGCCGCGCTCGCATGCCTCTGCTGGGCCTGGGTCAGACTCAAGCGAGAGCGCCTGACCGATGCCCAGTTCAAGACGGTTCAGGTCTTCTGGTACTTCGTCGTGCTGATCTGGCCGGTCATCTACTTCCAGGTATACCAATGAGGACTCTAGGGAAGGTCGTTCTTATCGCGTTCGTGATGCTCGCGTTGATCCCCACGGCTGCCTACGCCTGTCCCATGTGTGTAGGCACCACGGAAGAAGGTCGTCTCGCCTTCGTCCAGACCGCGGTTGTCCTGTCGATGCTCCCGTTGGGGATCGTAGGCGGCTTTGGAGTGTGGCTCAGGCGTCGGTCGAAGTCGATGTCAGACCGCTTCTCTGTGCTTGGCGAGGGCGACCGCCTCGGAGGTGTCGTGGGCCTGCCGGAGGAACGCGACCATCGCGACGGCGCTGAGGAAGTTCGCCGCGAAAATTAGCTGGTGACCTACGGCCGCCCCGAGCTCGGGGCGGATCACCCCGAAGACCAGTAACGATGCGCCCTCCAGGACGGCCAGAAGCGTGAGGGCGGGAACCGCGAAGCTTCCACCCGACTTCTCCTCCACCCGCCGCACCACCATCGACGCCATCAAACCCACGAGCGAAAAGCTCATCAGGTGGGCGAAGGTCGCGAACGAGACCGCGCTCAGCGATACCTCTTCGACCGTCGCGGGATCGGCTCCCAGATAGAGAACGCTGCCGACGAGTGAAGGCGTATAAAGCGGGCGGGCGGCCATGACGTCGACCGCGAGGAAGAAGAGCACGATGACGGCTCCTCCCACTCCGCCACAGAAGAACATCTCGTAAAGGATGTCCCCTTGGGTGGGCTTCGGGTGATGCTCGTGACTCAAAGGACATCTCCAATACGGTGCGCGCGGTGCGCTCGAACCTCGTGGCCGATCGACCTAAATATTCCCGATCTGGGCGTCCGGTCTAGTCCCGGGCAATTCGGATCGGCATCGTCATCGCCCCATTGCCCGCGGAATCCCAGGCGGCGAAGCGCACCCAGGCCTGCCCAGAAGCGTCGAAGGGGATCGTGAACGTGTGCACTCCGAATGGAGGCAATTCCGTCGCCGACAGAAGCTGCGTGCTGGTCACTTCGCCGTCTCCCGACACGACCTCGACGAACTCGAGTGGGAAGGTCCAGCGCACCTCGGCGGTCAGCTCCATCTCCGGGCCGTCACCTGAGATCGAGTGCTCCGGAATCAGAACCTCGCCCGAGGTCACGAAGTACTCCCCTTCCATCAGCGCGCGCACGATCGGCGTGTAGTCACCCGCTCCCGGAAGCTCGTCGATGCGCAGGTACGAGACGGGCCCGTTGGCATAGATGTCGTCGCCCGGGGCCTTCGCGTAGGTCTCCGTGATCGCGAGCAGATACTTCGGACGAAGGTCCGTGTCGGCGATCCAGTTGTTCATGTCGTCCAAGAGCGGAATCACCCGATTCTCCGAGAGGCGGCTCTCGGACAGATCGGATCCCATTCCCCATCGCCAACCGACGCCTCGATAACGATCGGTTCGAAAGTGCGGTGTTTCGGCGATCGCGTCCGGGAACCCCGTAGATCCCTTCGTGCGCGGGTGAGGCATGTAGACCAACATGTCCTCCGCAGCGATCATCGCCATCATGTCTTCAGCGCTGCCGATGTTGTAGACCCTCCCATACTCCGGGTGTTCGGTGATCAGCGGCGTCTCCTCTTCGCGGGCGTCGACGTAGTAGACCGGATGCGAGAACAGGAGGTCCCAGTGGCCGCCCAGGAGATTGCTGTTCTCCATCTGGGGAAGGACCATGAAGGTGTCGTCCGAGTGACGGGCGGCCCCTTCGAACAGGTGATGTAGCTCCTCGAGCTGCGTCTCCTCGTCGGGTCGATCGACCGGGCCCGCAATGTCGATTCCGGCGGAGCGGAGGACTTCGAAGTCGGAGAGACGGGTGTCCACGCTCCCGGACTCCATCAGCCGGCTACCGAGATTCGTGTGGTAGTGGCTTCCCATCACCTTGTAGCCCGGCAGAGGGCTGTACACGTCTCCGTTGGTGAACGCCAGCGCCGCCTCGAACGCGGCGGCTGGAGCGCCGAGGGTCGGGTAGAAATACGCGGGCATCCGTTGCTCGGACCCCGGGGGCGCGCTGTACAAGGACCAGTTCGCCAGGTAGCGCTCTACCACCTCCTGCTCTCCCTGGCGAATACCGACGCTGAAGGAGCCCTCGTCGTCCTTGCGGTACCAGTTGTTTCCGACGTTCACCTCGACCTCCCGCGCCCAGAAGAAGGTGTGCGGTGGCGGGAACGCCGCGATCGAGGCCTCGTTCGTCTCGGCGACCACCAGTCGGTTGGCCGCACGGAGGACGACCTGATCGTCGTTGGCAGGCCCGTGGAGCGAATACGACTGTATCTGTCCGCCGATGTCGCGCCAGTGGACACCTGCGCTTTCGTCGAGCGCCAGGCCCGTGATACCCACATCGTACTTGTAGGCGACCGAAGGCAGTTCGGTGGTCCCGATCGCCTCGGCCCGAATCAGGTTGGTACCCTCGTACATCGTGAGCGCGAAGCTGCCAGCGAACGAACCG
>JAHEKL010000067.1 GCA_024638345.1 Gammaproteobacteria bacterium
GGCGCCAGAGACGGTTGGTCACCGAATGAGCGAATCTAGGTCCGAGGGATGCGGCGAGCGAGCGAAAACGTCCGGCCCGAACCAGGGGTCTAAGCCACGGGTGCATGAGCTTGCGATAGTAGTGGGGGTGAACGAGATCGAGATCTCCGAGCTCCAAGACCTGCTCCAACTCCAGCCGCTCCTGGAGCTCGACCGCACGCCCCTCTCTCGCGTAGAGAATGGCGTTCTGCTTGTATGGGGCGGCAACCAGTCGGTCACTCCAGAATCGGGGCCGAACCGCGTCGAGAGCAGCGAATCTCTGCTCGTGAAAGAGCTTCGCCCAGTGACTCTGCCACTGCTCGTTCAGGTGTCGAATTCCGCCCTGGCCCGGGATCGCCGCGCCGAAGAGCACGAGATCGGATGTCGCGCACAGATCGACTACCAGGCTCCGACCGCGATCCTCCGAGAGATGCTCGGCGACCTCCAGGCAAATCGTGAAATCGAAGGGACCGTCGAGTTCGAGTCTGTCTTCCAGGTCCTGAGTCACGAGATCGAACTCGTTACGAAGCAGGACTTCGTTCGAGAACCATACTTTGGCCCAGGGACCTTCGACGCCGGTCAACATCCCGACGCCGAGTTCCCGAGCTGCTGCGAGCCACGCGCCGGCCCCACAGCCTACGTCGAGGATGGAGCGGACCTCCAGGTGCCGCAGCAGCCCGGGAAGGATCGCGCGGGCCGACCGCAACGATACTCCGACCTTGTTGGTCACCGCGTGATAGGTTGGATGATAGATCTTCCCCAACCGTGGAGGCACGACGCGCTGATGCAGACGGGATTCCCGCACTTTGGCCCGGATCTTCGTAGAGGGTTCGGCTGGCCCGGAAGCTTTGGCATCAGACGTTCACTCGGATGCAGCCGCAAGAGGAACGATTCGTTCCACCCCCGGGTCTCGTCGTTCACGACCCTGGGCCTGCTCGCGGGAACGCTATGGGCCCCGGCGGAGGCGCACGCCCAGCGAGAACTCTGGCGGCTAGACGTCACCCAGCCCGTCAGCTACTTCATCGCGCAGGGCTCTCCCGAGTCTGGACTCAGCGAGGGAGATCGCAGGCTCGCCGAGTGGGCCCTGGAGGCGTGGGCGCGGCTGGTCGACCCTGACCTGGAACTCGTGTCGGGGCCGGAAGCTACAGCGACGATTCGCGTCTACTGGGTGCCCGCTGGCGCCGGGCTATACGGTGAGATGCGGCGTCGGATCGTGAACGGGCGCCCCGCTGCGGACATCTACGTTCGCCCCGACACGGAGGGATTGGGCTCCGAGATTGCCGAGATCGCCAGGTCGGATCCGCTCTTCAGGGCTGCGGTGGTCTATCTGACCTGTGTCCACGAGTTGGGCCACGCCTTCGGCCTCCCGCATACGAGCGACTTTGCGGACATCATGTATTCGTTCCAATACGGGGGAGATTTCGTCGCGTATTTCATGCGCTTCCGCAGTCAACTCGAGGTGTGGGAGGACATGGAGCACACTTCGCCCTTTTCGGGGGCGGACACGAGCGCGTTCAGGCTGCTCTATCCCTGACTCGCCGGAGTCCGATGTCGCTCGGGTCGTCGGCTCGCTGCTCCGATCCGCTCAGGGAGGACCGACGAGCCGATCGAGAAGCATGACTCGGAAGTCGTCGGAGGGCGTGTGTAGATACAGGGCCGGGCGTGCTGGACGATCGGCCTCTCGAACGTGCAGGTAGGGCTTGGTCCTCCCGGCCGCCAACTCCTCGGGAGTCGCACGCTCGTCGGGACCCAGTTCGATTTCGACGTCCATTTCCGTTCCCTGGATGAGCTCGGGGTGCGTGAGATAGCCGACCGCGAGCGCGTCGTATGGGTTGAAAGCCGCGACCCCCCTGCGCTCGACCCAGCTGTCGAGCCAGTGGTGCGTGTTCGCCCAGATGTAGAAGGCGCTCAGGCTCTGGGTCCGGATCGACTCCAGGTCGGAGCGGCTGATCCACACCTGCGACGACACTTCCCAAGGCGCCATGACGAGGCGAATGCCGGTGTCGAGAATCGCCTGCATCGCGGGGACGTCGGATTCGAAGTTGAAGTCGCGGGGGAAGTTCTGTCGGCTTTGATCCGTCGTGATGAAACGCTGGCCGGGCCGTCGCCCCGCGACGACCACGATCTGTTCGATCCGGTCGTGTAGCTCCGGGTGGTTCCGCACCAGAGTGCCCACATTGGTGACGGGTCCCAGAGCGAGAATCGTCATCGGCTGAACACGGAGCGCTTGCGCCATCGCCCGAACCGCGTCCGTCTCTGCACCGAACTCCTCCGGCGATGCAGCACCCCGATACACCTCCATGTCTTCGGGCCCGAACGAGCGCACCAGGTTCACGGCTACATTCACGCCGCTCGACAGGGTCGAGTTGCCGAAGACCACGCTGACCCCGCGCAGCCGCAGCTCCGGGGAGTGGAACGCTTGAACCATCGTGACGCCGTCGTCCACCTCACCGAATCCGATGGCGGGGTCCACGTCCAACCAGACATCGATGAGATTCTGGGCGTCCAAGGAACCCCAGGGAACGGATGTCCCCAAAACAAAGGCCAGCGTCCAGATCAGGCGCATATCGGCTCCAAGGAACGCGACAGCAGTCCTTCCCGGGACTGCCGAAGAAGATGTGAACGCCGACCGTCGGTGGGCGGGATCGGAAGCTGCGCCACGCCGATCAAACGCCGCATGATTTCGATGCACGCGAATCGTGCGACCCACTCCTGATCGAGTCGCTCGTTGCCGTAGACGTTCAAGAACTCGACTGCAGAGCGCGGATCTCTGGCCAGCACCAAGTGAGCCATCGCCACACCGACATCGAAAGTCCGGTCTCCATAGAAGCAGAACTCCGGATCGATGACCCGGAGACCCACCCCTGTGCGAAGCCAGCTCCCAGGATAGTAGTCGCCATGCAGCAGAAAGGGGCCATCCGCCACGTAGCGTTGCCCCGCTTCCTCCACCTCGGCCACGTAGCCTTCGTCTGACTGAAGACCATGCGCGGCCGCGGTGAGGCCCGGTTCGAACCGCTCCAACTCCAATCCGTTCTCCGGGTTCAATGGGAACCGAAAGATGTGCTCGTGATTCAGATCTCTCATCGCTCGGTTCGCGAAGGCCGGGTCGGGCTCGTCCTCCGTCCCGTCGTGCAAAGCTCTGAGCAGCGTGGCCAGGATTCGGACTTCCTTTCGGGCGATCGCATCGCCTCCATAGAGTCCGGTCATGTCTTGCGCGTCCGGAAGATCGGTCAGGAGCATCAATCTCGCGTCCGCGTCGAAGGCAAGAACCTCGGGAAGGTATTCGCGTACCCCGGGCACCCGGGCGGCCCGGTCGTAGAACCGTCGCTCGAAAAGGATTCGGCGTTCCTCCGCGGGAATCTGGGGGTATTTCTGAACCCACGGTCGAGACTGCTTCAGGACCACGGATCGATTTCCACTGGTCACGCGGAGGGTCAGATTCATATTGCCTTCGCCGGCTTTGGCGATCTCTACCGGCGCCTCGGACTCCAGCCACCCGAGTCGCATCAAGGATTCGATCACGCCCTCGGGACGCTCGAGCGAAAGCCACCCATCGTCCCGCTCGGACATCAGAAGATCGTGCCCGGCATGGTCATCAGCGCCGCGTAGAGGTCGATCGCGTACCAGAGATTGGCAATGCGAAGGTTCTCGTCCGGTGCGTGCTGGTTGTTGTCGTGGTTGGCGACCGGCACGACCACCGCAGGTTTCTGCGCCACCTCGGTGAAGAGATAGAGGGGAAGTGTCCCCCCCATCCCGGGTGCGACGACCAGGGCACCCTCACCGAAGGCCCGGTTCGCCGCGGCGTTGGCAGCGGCGACCACGCTCTGTGCGGCCGCATTGGACATCGACGTGCGAGCCGCGACCGACCCTCCCCGGCCTCCCGTGACCTTGGCGATCCGTGCGTGTGACAGACGGGTTTCCGTGTCGGGGTCCTCCGACACGATGTGAAAGCCCTGTCGCTCGATGTGATCCACGACCAGCGCACGAAGCTGCTCGGAGTCGTTTCCGCGCACCATGCGAATCCCGAGGGACGCGACAGCGGTGTTGGGAATGATGTTCCTGGCCAGTGATCCCGTGTTTCCGCTCGTGATGCCTCGTACGTTGAGGGCGGGGAGCAGCAGGCGCTCCGGAAGGGATTGCGGCTCCCCTTCGGTCCTGAGCAACCCGAGCTCGCTCTTCAGTTGACCGTCCCAGTCGGGCATGGCCGACAGGGCCTCACGCTCCTCATCCCCGATCGGGTCCGCCGTCTCGTACCAACCATCGATGAGCACGTTGCCTTCGTCGTCCTTCATCGACGCGAGAAGCCGGGCCAGGATATTGCCCGTATCCGGTGCCCAGTTCCCGTAGTGACCCGAGTGGAGGTTCCGGGTTGCCCCATAGACCGTGACTTCCATGCTGAAGGAGCCCCGGACACCGAACATGACTTGCGGTCGACCGCTCGGATGTGCCGGGCCATCGAAGAAGAGCCAGATGTCCACGTCGCGGAGCCGTTCCTCCGCCATCTCCATGTAAGCTCTCAGATTGCGCGACCCGGCTTCCTCTTCGCCGTCGAACATGAAGACCAGGTTGGACGTCGGTGTGACTCCTGCCTCTTGGAAGGACCGGAGGACCGGCAGGATCGCGGCGATCGGAGCCTTGTCGTCTCCTGCAGAGCGCGCGTAGATGCGCCATTCCGGATCGACGGTGCCCCCCTCGGGAGGTAGAGGGATCGGTACACCGTCCGCTTCCATCGCCGCTGAGTACAGCGTCGGGTCGAAGGGGTCGTGCGTCCAATTGGCGGGGTCGACCGGCTGCCCGTCGTAGTGGACGTAAATCCCGAGGGTTCTACTCGCGCCCGGCACCATGAGCCGCCCGAGGACGAGCGGAGACGCCCCTTCGATCTCCAGAAGGTCCGTCTCCACACCCGCCTCCCGCATCTGGTCGCGAATGTAGAGGGCGGCCTCGCGGATCTCGGGTGTGAACGCTCTGTTCGGGTAGCGAAGGAGCTCGACGAAGTCGCGAAGCAGAGATGCCTCGTTCGCAACGCGGTACTGCCGGGCCACTTCAGGACCGGTCTGCGCCCCCAAAGGCACAGGCGAGGGAGCCGCCAAGCCTAGCATCACGATCAGCCCTAGGGCTCGGAACGAGGATCGGTTCATCGATGAACTCCTTGTCACGATACGTAGCTTCTGAGCCTGCCTGCCTGGTCGAAGTGACAGGCCCGACGAGCTTGTCGCAACGTTGGTAAACGACTGCACCCCGTGACGGAGCAGCACGGACGCCATCCTGCCTAGTGCGCGTGGCTCGAGCATCCAGCTTAGAATGAGGGGATGTTTCCGCTTCGAGACGACAATCCGCACATTCTGACCCCATACGCGACGTATGGGATCGTGGCGCTGAACATGCTGGTCTGGTTCTTCGTGCAGGGCGCGGGATCGGAGCCTCTGCTCTCGAGCTCGGTCTGCCGACTGGGCCTGATCCCCGGGGAGCTGCTGCAGAGCATCCCGACGGGCACCCGTTTTCCGGTCGGACCGGCGACGGATTGCGTCGTGGGAGAGGTGTCGAACTGGCAGACCGTGATCACCTCGATGTTCATGCACGGAAGCTGGTTCCACATCATCGGGAACATGTGGTTCATGTGGATCTTCGGAAACAACGTCGAAGATTCCATGGGACATCTCCGCTTCATCGTCTTCTATTTGCTTTGCGGGACGGCGGCGGCCGGTCTTCAGGTCATGACCGACCCCACCTCCGCCGTGCCCATGGTCGGCGCCTCCGGGGCGATCGGTGGTGTGATGGGCGCCTACGTGCTGCTCTACCCCCGCGTGCACGTCCACATGCTCGTCTTTCTCGGCTTCTTCATTACGACCGTCGCCGTGCCGGCCGTGCTCATGCTGGGCTACTGGTTCCTCATACAGCTCGTGAGCGGACTCGGCACTCTGGGGGCAACGGGCGGCGGAGTCGCTTTTTGGGCCCACGTCGGGGGCTTCGCAGCCGGCGCCGCATTGGTCGTCCTGTTTCGAAATCCCCGACTACTCGAAAGGCACCCCTATCACGGGTGGCATCAACGGAAGGCGCCCACGCGAAGCTGGCGTCGTGTCGGGCGGTAGAGGAATGGGGCTGAGGCGAGGCCGCGCCTTGGGCAAATCCGGGGACACCCGTACCTTTCCCAACCCATCATGCCGAGGGAGACGAATGGAGATACACAGAGGCATTGTCGGGACGCTCGTAGTCGCCACCCTGTTCGGATGCCAGGGAACGGACGCAGCGTCCCTCGAAAGCGACGATCAAAAGGCCAGCTATGCGATCGGCCTGGACGTCGGCCGTAGTCTGAGCGCGGCCAGAGACCACCTGGACCTGGACGCGCTGGTGACAGGCATCGACGATGCGCTGGCCGAGCGCGAACAACGCATCTCCCAGGACGAGGTCACACGGGTGCTGACGGCTTTCGATCAGACGCTGCGAGCCGAGATGGAGGCCGAGAGCGAGGCCGAAGGACTGAGGAATGCCGAGGAGGGGGCTGCATACCTGGCCGAGAACGGAGCACGCGATGCGGTGGAGACAACGTCGAGCGGGCTTCAATACGAGGTGCTCCGGGAGGGCGACGGCGAGCGACCGGAGGCGACTGATCAGGCTACGATCCACTACCGCGGCACGTTGATCGACGACACCGAGTTCGACAGCTCCTATGAGCGGGACGAACCGGCGACGTTCGGCGTGGGGCAGGTGATCCCGGGCTTCGCCGAAGGGCTTCAGCTCATGCCGGTCGGAGCCCACTATCGGTTCGTGATTCCGAGCGAGTTGGCCTACGGACAAGCGGGAAGCCCGCCGAGCATCGGTCCCAACGCGACGCTGATCTTCGAAGTCGAGCTCCTGGGCATCCAGTGATCCCGAGGGCGGCGCTGCATCCGGGCCGCCACTCGGGAGTCGCAGGGCCCTACCTCAGTGCGTCATCATCCAGAGCACGACATTGACTCCGATCGCGTACGCATCAGGAGAAAACTGGTAGAAGAAGTCCGCATCTTCCCCCTCCCTCTCCCAGCCATCCGAGATGTCGGTGTTGTGTGTGATCAGGACCAGGATCCGGCCGCCATCGTCCACTATCGCCCACAGGTGCGGTGTGGCACTGTCCGATCCCAGCTCGGAGGTCCCCCCACCCATCCTGCGCCAGGAGTTGATCGACGGGATCTGGGGAATCCTTCGCACGTCGTAGACGATGTTGAAGAGAGAGTGATCCGGGGGGAGCTCCACGATCTCGAACTCGGGCAGCACGCGCCGGATCTCGCGCTCGAAGTGATCGAGACCTCTGGAGCCCCAGAAATCGTCGACCCACAGAAAGCCGCCCTTGAAGAGGAAGTCCCTCAGAGTGGCGACCTCCACGTCGTCGAACCCGAGCTCTCCGACGTCGGTCGCCATGAGGAAAGGACACTGATAGGCCTCGGGGTCGGTGATCCGAACGACCGCGAAGCCCGGCTCACCGTGAGACCAGCTCGTGATGGGCGTGGGGGTCAGCTGGGAGAGTCGAGTGGGGAGGTTGCGGTCTGCCTGGGGAAAGTCGGTGTCCCAACCACTTCCGGAGCTGTCTCTTCTCACCGAGGCGTAGGCGAGGCGACAGAAGGTGAATCCCCCTGGGCGATCGGGTAGGCCGTCTCCGAGCCGCACGGAGGAGTAACCCCGGTAATACCTCTGGCCTTCGGCCGATCCCGTCGTGGCCAGTGAACCGGCCACCAACAGAACGACGAGGATGGGGAGTCGGCGCATCCGCGGCACATCCACCAGGCTGGGTCTCACGTGCTTCGCACCGCTGCGGGCGCCAGTCCGCACGCCCGACAGTCGGGGGGTCAGCGTGGGATGGTGAACCTCATGAGCTTCATTCCGGCGTTCTCACCGGCGTAGATATTGCCGCGCGAATCGACCGTCACGCTCTCTGCGACCCGCACGGGCCCGGACCCGAAACCGGGTGCCTGAATGAAGTCGGTCACCGTGCCGTCCTTGGCGCTTCCGATTCGGATGCCCGCGCCCAAGTCGGCGACGTACAGCACGTCGTCCGGACTTATGTAGATGCCGCTCGGCGAGCCGAACTGGGTCCAGGCGTCGATGTAGCCTCCCTCCTGATCGAAGATCTGGATCCGCTGGTTCCCCCGGTCGGCCACGAAGAGCCGACCCTGGGAATCGAAGGCGATGCTGTGAGGATCGTCCAGCTGCCCTGGTGCCGATCCCTTGCCTCCCCACTCCATGATGTACTGGCCGTCGCTCGAGAACCTCACGATTCTCATGTTCGTCTCGAGCGGTGAGTGGCCGTCTGCCACGAAGATGTCACCGTCCGCGGAGACGGCGACATCGGCCGGTCTATTGAACGTGTAGGGTCCTTCCCCGGTCGTACCTGCCTGGCCCAGCGTGAGCAGGAGCTCCCCCGTCGGGCTGAACTTGAAGACCTGATGGCCCCGACCGTCCTGCCCATTCCCGTCCGCCACGTAGACGTATCCGTCCCGGTCCACGTGCAGCCCGTGTGGAAAGACGAACAGCCCTTCGCCGAAGCTCTGCAATAGCCGACCCGAGGAGTCGAACTTCATCAGGGCTGGTAGGTCGGACTCGGCGCAGCTGTTCGCCCCGCACCGCTCGAACACCCACAGGCTCGCCTGATCCGTGTCGACGTAGACTCCAGCCGGCGCACCCCAGGTCCGACCGTCGGGAAGTTGTGCCCAATCGTCCGCACCATCATACGGGTGGATCACCGGGTCCGATTGTGCGTAGGCCGCCTCGGTCCCGAGCCAAGCGAGGCCGAGGATCGAGAGGACGCCGATCTGGAAAAGGCGACTTGCTGAACCGACACGGGTCATCGATAACCTCTCCTCTACGGGATCGTCGATAAGTGGACGCTTCGCATCTTGTGCGGCGCCCTCCCTCAGCGTACCGCATGGTGGGCCTCCGAGCAACGGAGGCTCACCCGCTCAGCACGTGCCTCAGAGAGGCAAGGAGCGCGTCACGATGTGCGTGCATCGCCAGTGCGGTCGGCTCGGGCCAGGCGCTGTGAGTGACCAACACCAACTCGTATGCCGGGTCGATCACGATTGCCTGCCCGAAGATTCCGCTCGCTGCGAAAGTCTCGTACCCCCGGCGCCACCAAAGGTATCCGTAGGAAGAGTTGGCCGGTGACGGCGCGGTCGAGTCGTCCATCCAACCGTCTGGGAGCATTCGGGAGCCGTCCGGAAGGATGCCGCCCGCCAGCGCGAACAGCCCGAGTCGGCCGCAGTCTCCGAGCGTTGCGCTCACCCCGGATCCGCCATGCTCCATTCCGTCGGGCTCGACCAGCATCCAGTGAGCACCGAACTCCATCCCGAACGGTCGCCAGATCTTCGCCGCGAGGTAGCTGGAGAGGCTGCTGCCCACGGCGGCGGCAACGACCTCGCCGAGGAGGTAGGCCTCGCCGCTGCTGTAGTTGAACCGCTCCCCGGGGGCAGCGACCCGCTTTCGACTCCCGAGGTAGCGGAGTCGCTCTTCCGAGGTTCGGCCCGAGTCGTGTCGGACGTCGGACTTCGCGTCGGCGTATCCTTCGCTCCAGTCGACGCCTGAAGACATCTGGAGGGCATGACGAAGGGTGACTCCCTCATAGGCTGAGCCCGCCAGGATCGGGAGGTAATCCGGAATCGTGTCTTCGACGCCGCCAATATGGCCATCCCGGATCGCTGCGCCCACGAGAAGCGAGACGACGGACTTGGCGATAGAGAAGCAGGCCCATCGAATCTCCGGACCATGTCCCAGCCAGTGCCGCTCCAGAACGATCGCTCCTCGGTGGATGACGAGGATGCCAGCGGCTCGGGTGCGTTCCTGAAACGCATCGAGATCGAAGGTCTTCCCCTCGAGCTCGTAGCGCACCCCCGCGACTTCGTTCGACGCAACCCTGGGAAGCTCGAGGTGTCGGGTCCCGGTCGAAATCGTCCGGGTGGGAAAGATCCGGTCGTAGCTCCGAAATCCTCTGAGGCGTTGCTCGGGGCTCCAAAGCAGCACGTTGTCCGGGAACGAGCGATCCGAGGAAGGCAACGAGCGATCCGAGGAGGGGGAAGTGCAACTCAAGCCACGGCTCCGCGGGTCTGGGACGCTTGAAACAGGAGCCCGGCAAGGATCACGGTACAGCCCAGGGCCGCCCAGGCGCCCGGGACCTCCCCGTGGACCGCCCAGGCCAGGATGGTGCTCAGGACCGGCTCCAGGACGAGGAGAAGGGCCACGTCCAGCGCGCGAGCGCTGCGCACACCGCGGACCAGGCACACGTAGGCGAGCCCGATCTGAAAGACGCCGAGATAGACGATGACCACCCAGTCCACAGCCACCCCTCCCGAGAAGGGCACCGCAAACGGAAGACAGAAGGCGAAGGCCAACACATTTCCGACGAGTACCGCTGCCCCTGCCGGATCCCCACGGCCGGTTGCAGGTGCGCCGGCGTCCGCGTTGGTCGCATCGCGGGCGAGCCAGCGCAGGCCAATGACGGTCAGGGACCACGTGACGCCACTCGCGGCGCCTACGAGGTTCCCCGCCACCGGGTTGGGAGCGGTATCGAGCGGGGTCTCTGCGCCGACGAAGAAGAGGAGCGCCCCGGCGCCGAGCAGCGCCACGACCGGGACGTCCGCGCGCTGCCTCGGCTCACCGAGGAGCATCGGTCCCAACAGCAGCACGTAAAGCGGTGCCGTGGTCTGTAGAAAGATCGCGTTCGCGGCGGTGGTTAGCGTATTTGCGGTGACGAAAAGGATCATGGTGGCCGCGAACGCGACCCCGACTGGTAGAACGCGGAGATCGATCCTGCGCCAGGAGGGAATCAGCGCGGCCAAGACAAGCGCCGCAATCCCCGATCTCAGGCCCGCGATCTGCCAGCTGGACAGCGTCGACAACTTGATCGCGGCGCCGCCGGTCGAGAAGAGCAGGGCTGCGGCCCCGATGTACAGACGAGCCCCGATTCGCTCCATTCCTTGCTCCCGTCTATCAGAAAGGACCGGAGTCCGAAGACCGCCCTTCCGGAGGAGTGTGAGGAAGTCGCCTCGTCCCCTCGAAAAATGTAGTGGCGCCGCCCAGGAGGGGAGTCCGTCGAGTTGTCCGTCGAAGAACACGAGGATATCCTGACCGAAGAGCGAGCTCGAGACCCGGCCGTCTGGTCGTATGGCCGCGACCGGGGTGGGAGCTTTCGCCGGTTGGACCTCATCCCTCCGTTTCCGAGGAGACGTTAGATGGCGCTCGAAGAGGAGTTCGACATCTCGGTGCCCGAAGAAGACCTGGAAGGCGTGGAGACGGTCCAA
>JAHEKL010000068.1 GCA_024638345.1 Gammaproteobacteria bacterium
GGGACCCGAGAGCGCGACGATCACGCAGAAGAGGATTGCCACGCGAAGGAAACCCGGAACGCCAACGAGAATCCTGGATCGGGCTACCCAGCCACCCTGGATCGATCCGGCGGACTCCCCGCGCGAGAAGAGCACGCTCCGGCCCGCACGGGGCCAGGCGAGGAAACCCCAGATCGGAATGATTAGGAGCAGGAAGAGCAGCGCTGGCTGCTCGAACTCGACCGACATCTAGAAGACGATACCGTTGGTCGCCTCACGGGCGGAGCCTGGCCGATCCCAACGAGCGACGAGCTTCGTCGGGCTCCGGGCGGCTCCGCCCCGTGGACGTTCCCCTTGAGCTAGGGTCCGAGGCGGAAGACGTAAAGAGCGTTCGCCTCGGCTCTGCTCACGAACTCGGTCGCAAGGAAGGTCGCGACCCGCCAGGGGCTTCCCCCTTCTCGGGCCGCCGTCATGGCAACGTACTGGACGCCGTCGACCTCGAAGGTCATCGGAAAGCCCTGAACCGAGGTGCCGAGCCGCGTCTCCCAGAGGACGTCGCCGTTCTCGATGTCGTAGGCCCGGAACCATCGGTCGTAGTCCCCAGCGAACACGAGACCGCCCGCGGTCGTGAGCGTGGCGGTCAGGAACGGTGCACGCTGCTCGACGCTCCACACCTCCTCCATCGACGCCACGTCGTAAGCCGCCAGCTTCCCGAAGTTGCCGTTTGTGCCGGGCATCTCCTTCCACGCCCGGTCCCCACCGCTCCCGCCGCCGCCCGGCTCGAGCAGCACTTCTCGCCCGGTCATCTCCATGCAGCTCTGGCTGAGTGGAATGACCATGAGGCCGTCCGTGGGCGAGTAGCTGCTCGCCTGCCAATTATGCCCGCCCGCCGTCGACGGGCACACGGACACCCATTCACCTATGCGCGCGTTCTGGATGTCGTCCCGATACGTGACCGCACCCGTCTCGGCGTCGATCGAGAGGATGTTCTGGAACACGGTCTCCCTCATTCCCAAGAACGTGCCGTCCCTTCGGTCGAGCTTCCAGAGCACCCCGTGCTTCCCGATCGCGAGCAGCGCGGGCCTTCCCTCGATGTCTGCGAGGACCTGCTCGAAGGCCTCGTCCATGTCGAGGCTCTCGGCGGGAACGTGCGTCCGGTACCAGACGATCTCACCGGTGTCCACATCCAACGCCAGGGTGGAGTTCGCGAACAGAGTCGAGTCTGCAGTCGTGAGCCCCCGGCTCGCCGCCACCCAGGGCTTCGCCTGAGCGGTTCCGAAGTAGACCAGACCCAGCTCGGGATCCCAGCTTCCCCCGTTCCACAAGTCCGCGCCGGCTCGCATCTCCCAGGTCAGGTCTCCCCAGGTGTCGCCGCCGGGCTCACCCGGACGAGCGATGGTCTCGGTGCGCCAGAGCTCCCGTCCCGTTCGGGCATCGTGTGCGCTCACGAAGCACTTCTCCGGGATGAACCGCCCGCACCCGTTCACACCGTTGATGACCTTACCGTCCGCGATGATCGGACCCGCGGTGTTCCCGAACCCGAGATTCGTGTCCTCCCAGCGCACTCGTCCCGTCCGCGCGTCCAGCGCGACCAGGGTGCCCTCGGGCGTCGCCACATGGACCTGATCTTCCCAGAGAGCCACGCTCTGCACGCGCGACCCGATATTCGTGTCCTTGCGACGGTACTCCCAAAGCAGGTCTCCGGTGCTCGCCTCCAAGGCCTGCACTGAGCCGCCCGCCGTCGTGAGAAACAGAATCCCGTCGCGCTCTACGGCGGCGGTCCGATAACGGCTCCCGTCCGGCAACGCCCAGACCCAGGCGAGCTGCAGCCGGCCGACGTTGTCCGTGTCGATCTGATCCAGAGGGCTGAATCCCGTCGACCCGGGGGAGCCTCTCCAGTGGAGCCAATCACCCTCGGGCGGCGACGCGAGCTCGGCATCCGAGACCGCATCGTACGACTCGATGGCACGGAAGGTCTCCGTGACGCTCGTCTCGGTCTCCGAGATCTCTCCGAGGAACTCCGGTGGGGCCTGGATCGACTCCGGGGATCGGATCGTTCCCACCGTGCCCGGAACCGGAGGTGTGCCCGCGACGACGCCCGCAACGGCCTGAGCTCCTGGAATCACGGTGCCGGTCGCGGTGACGGATAGCTCCGAGGCGCCCGACGGGACGTCGTTGGCCTCGAGCAGATACGCAACGACCGAAGCCACCTCGGTATCGCTCAGCGAACCCGCATTCGACGGCGGCATCGTGGTGCCGATCAGGTCCAGCAGCTCCCCGATCCCGCGGCCGCCCCAGATGTTTCGGAAGTTGGGACCGGCCAGCTCCGGCGCCTCGAACGAGCCTTGGAAGTTCGCGAGGTGACAGACCGAGCACTGCTCCTGATAGATCTCGGCGCCGGCGGCAGCCTGAGCGGACGTGTACGTCCCCGGCTGCTGAGCGAGCAGCGCCGGTGCGGTCCCGAAGACGACCATGCCGAGGAGAAGCAGGAGTCCAGAGCTGGAAGTGGTCCTGAGTTCGCGGCGATTCATGTTGGCTCCGTCTCCGAGGATGTGAGCTGCGAGGCTGAGCGGCGAAAGCCGCTCGAGCCATGCTAATTCCCTGCGCACTCCGCTCTGGGGATCACCAGACCTGGAGAATCCAGTGTCAGATCCGTGGCGCCGGCCGCCACCTCGTTCGATTCGAGGATGTGTGCGACGACCGCGGCCGCCTCTTCGGCAGTCAGTGATCCGGCCGCCTGGGGGGGCATGGTCGACTGCACCAACTCTAGCAGTTCGCTTACCGGGCGACGTCCCCAGGCGCCGCGAAACATCGGGCCCGCGAGCTCGGGAAATGCCTGGTTTCCGGTCAGATCGACCTGATGGCAGAACGAGCAGACCGTCTGATAGATCTCGGCGCCGATCGCGGCTTGCACGGACGTATAGGTCGCGTCGGCCGTCTGTGCCAGGGCAGTGGCAGGAACCATCAGCCCGAGCGCCACGGCCGAGATCCCGGCGAATGCCAAGACGTTGACGGCGCCATTCCGGCTCAGCCGTGCCCCTCTCGCGGGAAGACGATTCATCATCACTCGCGCAGATACTCAAGTAAACGCTCAAGGAACCGATGCCGTGGCCGGGGCACAATACTCGACGGGCCCCGCACCTGTCCATCGAGTCCGACACGCCGCGACCACGGAACGCTGACGACCGCCGGCGATCGCGACCAACGGTGAGCCCGGCGCTCCCTATACCGTCCCAGGCGACGAGGTGGTCCCTCGAGGGGCGCATCCGTCGGAGCGCGCGCGCCCGACGTGCGAGATCGAAGCGGGCACATCGGTCGGGGCGGCGCAACGCTGCTTGGGGGGTTGGGCGCCCTTTGCTTGACCCTGTTCGCCCCGAAACGTATGTGTTCGTCGATCCGACGTCATCCCTCGACCCCGGCTCGTCGGCGGTCCCGCCGTTGCGGTGCGGTCGAACACCCAGCTCCTCTGGCCACTCGAGAAACGACTCATGAGCTTCGTCGTGAAGAACCGTTGGAAAACGACCTACCTGCTCTCTCTGGCCGCGCTCTTCGGGCTGAGCCTCCTCCTCACCTCGCGATCCGACGGATTCGCCGAGCCCGCCGCCGCAGCGACCCTGCCGGACCAGGAGCCGGCGTGTCCCGGGGAGCCCATGGGAGTGCAGGCGACCGGTGAGTACGTGAACGAACCAGTGCCGGAGGTGCCCATCAACGGGGAGCCGTGGGGCGGCGCGCATTGGGCGCCCGGACATCGTTCGTACTGGCACTGCCACTCCGGGGGCCAGATCCTGATGGTGTGGGAGGGCGTTGGGCGGGTCCAGCGACGGGGGGAGCGAGTCCAAACGCTTACGCGGGGCAGCAGCATGATCGCCGAGTCGGGTGAGGAGCACTGGCATGGGGCCGCGCCGAATACCGACGCGCAGTATCTCCAGGTGTCTCTCCCGGGGACGACGTACTGGATGGAAGAGGCCGCGGACCCGGACTACCTTGGAAACGATATCGGCATCAACTCCAGAAACGAGTTCCTGCGAACCGGCGTGAGGGAACAGTCCCGCTGACCGCCAGGAGGATTCACATGTGTCATGCGTACCGGGGGCGGCTAGCGCTCCTGACCGGCTTGGGCATTCTCTTCGCGCTTCCCATCTCCGATCTCGCCGCCCAGATCAGCACGACGAATCCGTATCGCGCCACGTTCGGCTGGGAACAGCTTCCCGAGGCCAGACAGCTCGGCGTCGTGAGCGGGGTGTTTCCCGACCCCGACGGCAGTCATCTGTGGATTCTGGATCGATGCAGCGGGAACCAGTGCGCAGGCACGGACATCGACCCGATCCTCAAGTTCGACCTCCAGGGGAACCTGGTGGACAGCTTCGGGGCGGGCCTGTTCGCGTTCCCGCACGGGTTCGCCCTGGACGACGAGGGCTTCCTCTGGGTGACCGAAGGAGGATCGCACGGCGACAGCCGAGCGACACTCGGCGAGACCATGGGGATCGGTCATCAGGTGCTGAAGCTCAACCAGCAGGGTGAAGTCGTCATGCGGCTGGGAGAGGCCGGCGTCTGGGGGGACGGGCCGGATCACTTCAACGGGCCCTCCGGAGTCGCGATCGCCGCGAACGGGGACATCTGGGTGTCGGACGGACACCGTGGTGGCAACAACCGCATCGTCAAGTTCTCCCGTGATGGACGGTTCCTCCTAGAGGTCGGGGGAGGTGTCGGCTCCGAGAGCAAGGAAGCGGCGCGCTTCAGTGATCCGCACGACATCAAGGTCGACTCGCAGGATCGGGTCCTGGTGGCGGATCGGGGAAACTCTCGGATCCAGGTGTTCGACCAGGACGGGAATCTGCTCTACATCTGGACGCACTACGGCAAGCCGAGCGGCCTGTTCATCGACCGAAACGACATCCTCTACGCAGGCGACGGACTGTCTGGCACGGTGCGCACCGGCCCCCCTGACAACTGGCGAAGCAACTTGGGCTGGGAGAAGGGGATCCGAATCGGGGACCTCAAGACCGAACAGGCCTGGGTGACACACTTCATCCCTCAGCACGATGAAGACGTCGGCGCCTTCATCGAGTTCCTGGGTGTGGACTTCGACGGGAATATCTACGCGGGGGAGGTCGCCCGGCAGCGGATGGTCCGATACATCCCGCACCGGCCCCCGGAACTCCTGGAGCGATAGGCCGCACTCCGACGGTCCGGGCGTCCGACAGCAGACAGGCGGCACATCCCCGCGCGTCTGCGCGGCTTCTTCCCGACGTGCCTACTCAGCCCGTCAGTGGGAGATAGACCGCTTCGCCACTTTGTGCGCTTCGGTGGACGGCCTCCGTCCACTCCATGTAGTGGAGTCCGGATTCGAAGGGCACCATGGTCACCTCTTCCACGCCGCGGATGGCGTTGACGAACTCCTCCTCGACCCGGTAGTAGGCCTGCGCCTCTGGCGGATTGGGAACCGGAGACAGCTCGGTGTCGCCGCGTCGAGCCGCCATCACGTTCGACCCGCTCACGTGGATCGTGCCCTCCGTGCCGTAAATCCAGGTCTGACTCCCGCTCGACAACCCGGTGGTCTCGCTGAACCGCATGTGGACCTGGGCGCCGTTGGCCAACTCGTAGAGAACATCCACGTGATCGGGGATGCTGACAGAGGTGAGCTCGCCGTTCGAGTTCCGGCGATAGGGCACGTTCACGCGGCTCATGGCCAGGACCCGGTCGCCCCGCCCCAGCCAACGCATCATGGACTCGTAGGTGGATCCGATGTTCAGGGTGTTGTATCCGCTGTACTGCCGGTCGTGACGCCAATCGAGCTCACCGCCGAAGTCGGGAAACCCGCGCTGTAGCCGCTGGACCTCGACGGAAAGCACTTCACCCACGAAGCCTTCCCCCAAGAGCCTCTTGAGCACGTTGTCGATCGCGTAGCTCGTCGAGGTCGGCACGAGCTGGCAGATGAGGTCGGGATGCCGGAGAGAGGCATCGAGCATCTCCCTGGCCTCTTGGGCGCTATTGGCCATCCTCGCCTGACACATCACGTGCTTCCCCCGCTCGAGCGCGGCGATGGTGAGCGTGCGGTGCATGTACGGCCAGGTGCCGATCAACACGGCGTTCACATCTGTGTCCGAGAGCAGCTCCTCCCAATTGGAGTAGGCGCGGGGAATCCCGAACTGGTCTGCGACCCTTTGGCTGGATGCCAGGCTTCGATTGGCGACGGCGAGAATCTCTACGCCGGGAATCTGGCGGAATCCGGGGATCTGGACCGACTGCACGTTGGCACCCGCTCCGATCAGCCCGACGCGGATGGTGTCCTGCCGGGCGCCGTCGATCGCACCGCTCCTCGATCCCGCCCGAAGCGTGGAGGGTGTCATGGCCGCTGCGAGCGGCAGGGCAGCGGCCGAAAGGAACTCCCGGCGTTTCAGACCGGGATGCGGTGGGGTCTTGGCTTCGTCGATCATCTCGTCCTCGAGCATCTCGTCCTCAGCTCCGGGTGTCCGGCCCCGCGTGCGCGGTCACTTCCGGGATCAGCCTACCCGGCCCTCGAACCGCACGCAAGCGACCTCGGTCCCGGAAGTACCGGCTTGGAACAGTCGTCCGCACCTCGGCTTATTACCTTCCCTGTCACGGTGCGCTCATTGGGCGATTTACGGACCCGTGATGGGAATCCGTGATCGGACTCGCAAAAGGGGGCCATCCGGTCTCAGCCCCGGTTCAGGAGGGAGACGGCGATGCCGTCCACACCAGCGAAAAGGATCGCCATCGGCCCCGTTCCCCGCGTCACGCGCCTCTGCCTGCCGTTCATCGCTTGGCTCGCGCTCTCGATCGACCCGGGCGCAGCGGAGTCGCAGCCTCTCCCCGAGGTCGACGAAGTCCTCGACTACCTGGACGAGCTGTACCGGTCGGACTCCTCCCACGCGATCATGGAGATGAGCGTCGTGCGGGAACGGGGCATCCGAGAGCTGCGACTGGAGAGTTGGAGCCGCGGTGAAGACGAGGCGCTCATCGTCATCCGTGAACCCGCCCGCGAGGCCGGAACCGCCACCCTTCGCACCGAAGAGGGGCTCTGGAACTACGCCCCCCGGGCCGACCGCTTGATCCGGATCCCCTCCGGTCTCCTGTCCGAATCGTGGATGGGATCCCACTTCACGAACGACGATCTGATTCGCGAGACGACGTACGACGAGGACTACGAGGCCTCGCTCTCCTGGACCGAGCGGGAGGGCGTACCTCTGCTTCAGGTCTCGATGACGCCGCTACCTGGCGCGCCGGTGGTCTACACCGAGCTACGGTTCCTGCTCACCGCGGACGATTGGATCCCCGAGCGCTGGGAGTACTTCGACGAGGGCGAGCTGATCCGAACCATGACGTTCTCGGAGATCGAGACCGTGTCGGGGCGACCCCTTCCGCTCAGGCTGACGATCCAGCCCATCGACGAGCCCGAGGAGCGGACCGAGATCCTATACCGTGAGCTCGAGTTGGATGTGGCGGTCGACCCAGACCTCTTCACCCGTCGTGGGCTCCGAAGGGCCTCGGGCGGATGAGATTCCCGGCCGTGGCACGTTGACGTCGGTCAAGCTCGCCCTCCGCAACCTCCTGAGGAACCGTTGGAGGAGCGGACTCACACTCGCGGCGGTCGCGGTGGCGGTCGGGCTCATGATCTGGATGCTTTCGCTCTACGAGGGCTGGCTCCAGGAAATGGTTCGCGGGGCCACGAGCGTGGAGACCGCGCAGGTTCAGATCCACAGCGCATCTTACGTCGAGAGCCCCCGGGTCTACCGAAGCTTCGCCGCGGATTCGGTGCTCCTTCAACGCATCCTGGACGTTCCGGAAGTCCTCTCGGCCAGCCCCCGGATCGAGCTCGCTGGACTCGTCGGTGACGAAGACCGCTCCCAGGTGGCCCGGATCCTCGGTGTCGATCCGGTGCGGGAGTCGGAGACCACGCCCGTAGCCGACGCGGTGACCGCAGGTCGTTGGTTGGCGCCGCTGCCACGCCCGTTCCCCGCCGCCCGCGAAGTCGTTCTCGGATCCGGAGTCGCCCGACAGCTCCAGGTCGGCCCGGGAGACGAGCTGGTCACATTCCTCGAAGCGGCGGACGGATCCCTCGGAAACGAGCTGCTCGAGGTCGTGGGTGTCGTCCAGACCGGGAACACCGAGATCGATCGGAATGCCCTCTACCTTCACCTCTCCGACGCTCAGGCGTTGGGTGCACTCGAGGGTGAGATTCACGAGATCGCGGTCCGCACCGAGGACCTCGCCCGAGCGCGAGAGACCGCCGTGGCAATCGCCGAAGCCGTCGGTGCCTCTTCTGCCACGCCGAGTCCGGCCTCGGTCGAGGGCGGACTCGTCGTGCGACCGTGGCAGGAGATCCTCCCCGGGATCGACCAGATGATCTTCGTCTTCCGCCGCTCCTACTGGGTCCTGTATCTGCTCGTGTATATCCTCGCCGCAGTGGGAGTCCTGAACACCCAGCGGATGAGCGCCCTCGAGCGAAGACGTGAGTTCGGTGTGATGATGGCCATCGGCATGCGACCTCGGCGCATGCTGCGGACCCTTCTGGTGGAGACCGCCGTGCTCGGTCTGGTCGGCGGGGCGATCGGGTGCGCGTTCGGTACTGCGCTCAGCTGGTACCATGCCACGAGCGGGCTCGACATGAGCCTGCTCGCGCGCGAGACGACCTTCTCCTACATGGGTGTATCGTTCTCGGAGAGACTCTACTTCGTGTTGCGCACCGGGAACGTGATCCAACCGCTCGCCGTCATGGTCGCCGTTGCGGTCGTCAGTGGTTTGTGGCCAGCCATCCAGGCGGCACGAATCGATCCGGCGCCCACGATCGCGGGGAGGAGCTGACCGATGGAGGTGATCGGGTGATCTGGAAGCTGGCCTGGAGGAATCTGTGGAGACACCGGGGCCGGACCCTCATCATGGGGTCCGCCGTCGCTTTTCTCTACGGTCTCACACTTCTCGGGCTCTCGATCAACGACGACGCCCACGGACGCATGCTGCAGGAGGCCATCGCTGCGGCGGGTGGCGACGTGCTGATCCACGGGGATGGCTACTGGGACACCCGGGCCAGCGACCGGGTGATCCGCTCGTCCGATTCGGCGCTGGGTCGGGTCGCGGACACGGAAGGGGTACGGCTGGCGATCCCCCGGATTCTCATCAGCGGCCTCGTCAGCACCTCATCGGGATCGTCTTCGGTCTACCTCCAGGGAATCCGACCCGAGTTGGAAATCGAGCTCACGGACCCCGCCGACGATCTCACGCACGGGAGCTTCCTCTCGGACGAGAGGACGGATCCGCTGGTCCTCGGGTCGGGTCTGGTGGACCTGCTCGAGCTGGAGCTGGGCGACCGGGTCGTCCTCACTGCGTCCGACCCCGAGGGCGAGCTGGTCCGTGCACTGTTCCACCTGACGGGAATCGTGGAGACCGGCGTGCGTGCTTTGGACGAGACCGTGGGCTACACGACGATCGAGGCGGCGAGGGATGCGGTCGCAATGGAGGAGATGTTGTCTCAGATCGGGGTCCTGGCGGCCGAGGGCGTGGAACCCGGTCCGCTCGCCGCTCGGGTCTCGGCGGCGGTCGGGACCGAGAACGCCCTCGAGGTTCTGACCTGGGAGGAGGCGGTTCCGGAGATGGTCGGATTCGTCGAGTTGGACGACGCCTTCGGGCTCATCTTCATGCTCGTGCTGCTCGTCGTCGTCCTGTTCTCGATCACGAACACCTTCCTCATGGCCGTGATGGAGCGGGTGCGCGAGCTGGGGCTTCTGAATGCGCTCGGGCTTCGGGGGCGCGAAATCGGCCGGCTGTTGATCGCGGAGACGCTATTCCTCACCGCTCTGGCCATGGCGGCGGGTCTTGTTCTGGGCTACGGCGGTCATCTGGCGGTCTCTCATTTCGGAATCTCCGTGGCGGCGTACGGACTCGAAGAGATCGAGATCTCCGGAGTCGAGCTGTCGGACCTGGTGTTCTACAGCACGATCATCCCGTCTCGCTGGTTGGCGGCCTCGCTACTCGTGGCGGGAGCCACGGTCGCCAGCGCTCTCTATCCCGCCGTCAGGGCCTCTCGGCTCGCACCTGCCGAAGCCATGCGGTTCTACGAATGAGCACAGGCATCCGTGCCTCGGCCGCGATCATCGGTCCGCGCGAGGCCACGTGGGAGCAGGATGCCCTCGTGCGGGTCCGCGGGCTGACCAAGGTCTACCGTCAGGGAGAGCTCGAAGTACCCGCGCTGCGAGGTGTCGACCTGGACCTGGCCGCCGGCGAGTTCTCCGCGATGGCCGGCCCGTCCGGATCGGGCAAGACCACGCTCCTGAACATGATCGGGGCCCTGGACCGTCCTACGGAGGGCTGGGTCGAGGTCGCGGGACACCGCGCCAATGACCTGCGCCGCGGCGAAGCCGCGGAGTTCAGGCTGGATCACGTGGGATTCATCTTTCAGGCCTACAACCTGGTGCCCGTCCTCACCGCCTACGAGAACGCCGAGTTCACGCTGCTCCTAAGGGGGGTGCCCAGCGGTGAGCGACACCGCACAGTGGTCCCGCTGCTCGAGCGGGTCGGTCTCGCCGACATGATGAATCGCCGGCCCCCCGAGCTCTCGGGTGGTCAGCAGCAGCGGGTGGCGATCGTCCGTGCGCTGGCCACGCATCCGGAGGTCGTTCTCGCGGACGAGCCGACGGCTAACCTCGACTCGGCGACCTCAGGTGACCTCCTCGACCTCATGCTGGAGCTGAACATCGAGATGGGAATCACGTTCCTCTTCTCGACCCACGACGAGACCGTGATCAAGCGGGCGCGTCGGGTCATCCGGCTCCTCGACGGACGCGTGGATCGGGTGGAGGTGCGGGAGACGGGGTGACGGGTCGTCGTTCCTCGGTCTGGTGGCTCACCGCTCGGGTCCTGTGCTCCGGCGTCTGGACGCTTCTGCTGCTCCCGACCGTCAGCGCGGCACAGATCCGGGTCGTCGAGTCGGATGCCTTTTCGCTCGGCCTCAGCGGATACCTCCGCTCCCTTACCGGTATTCACGATGCGGGATTCACGCCGCCGGACGGAGACCGACGTTCGGGCTTCCACGCGGATGTGGCCCGACTGAAGTGGCAGGCGCGCTGGCAGGATCGCCTCGCGTTCGAGGCACACCAACGTGTTCAGGTCAGCGTAACCAGCGCCCCTTCCGGGCTCGGGGGATCCGTCGCGGGCCTCGGCGTGAGCGCCGAACCGGGCGGGGTCGTGGACCTAGAGTCCGTCTGGATCGATCAGGACCGCCTCCGGGCAACGCACGACGTGGACCGCCTGGCGCTCACCCTCTACTCGTCGGCGGCGGAC
>JAHEKL010000334.1 GCA_024638345.1 Gammaproteobacteria bacterium
CCGGAGATCTGCTCTACGGCTACCTGCCATGGAAGAGCGGCTCGGTAGGACCTCGAGCTCGTCATGGCCTCCAACGCGTCCGCGATCGAAACGATTCTCGCCACAGTCGGGATGTCGTCCGCCGCCAGCCCGTCCGGATAGCCGCTGCCGTCCCAGCACTCGTGGTGCCAACGCACCACGGCAAGAATGCTCTCGTTCGAGACCAGTGCCTCCAGGATTCGGTGCCCGATCAGCGGGTGTCTCTGAACCTCCAAGACCTCTTCACGTGTCAGGTGGCCTCGCTTGGCCAGAAGCTCTTCCGACACGGCGATCTCGCCCACGTCGCGAAGCTCGCAGGCGATCCGTAGCGTCTCCGACGGGAGCTGGTTCGGAACCACACCGACTACGCGAGCGATCGCCTCCGCGAAGGCCGCCACTCGTGCCCCGGACCCGATGTCGTAGGATCGCCGAGCCTCGATCGCCTGGACGATCGAATACGCCGCTTCGGCGAGGCCGTCGTCGCTGTTTCGGCCTCGATCCGGCGTCCGCGCCTTGGCTCGGCCCGTCACGATCTTCCCGAACCGAACCAGCCGGTCCGACAGAAGCTCCACCGGAGGCGGTGACCGGCCGATCGACTCGGCATCTCGGGGATAGATGTCCCCGTCGGCGGGTTCAGCGAGATGCGGCGCCTGCTCCGGATCCTCCGGCATCGACCGAGAAGCGTACTCCTGGGAGTCCTTCTCGGGGAGTCCGAACACGCGGACGCAGTTCCGCCCGTCCCGCTTCGCCCGGTAGAGGGCCAGGTCGGCAGCTGCGATCAACTCGTCGGGCGAGCGCATCGAGGGGTGGAATTCCGCGACGCCCGCGCTGACGGTCAGGCTACCTTGGGGCAGACGCACGGACTCGAGCGACTGGCGGACGCGCTCGGCGAAGGTGACCGCACCCTGCTCGTCCGAACCGGAGAGCACACTCAGGAATTCCTCACCCCCGAAGCGGGCGGAGAGGTTCATCCGTCGCGTGGTCGATGACAGGATCTCGCCGAAGCGCTCCAGGGCTCGGTCGCCCGCGCGATGCCCGTGCACGTCGTTGAAGGCCTTGAACCCATCCAGGTCGAACAGGACCACGGAGAGCGGATGGCCTCTTCTGGCGGCGGCGAACTCGTTTTCTAGGAAGGATCTTGCGTGTCTTCTGTTAGGAAGTCGCGTGAGGTTATCCGTTAGAGCGAGGTCCTGTACGTCGGCCCTTTGCCGGTGAAGCAGGTGCGCCATCCGACCGACGCCGACCGCGACTCCCAGGTAGACGAAGAGGACTCCTGCGAGCAACGGGGACACCTCGCGGCCGAGGAGCAGAGCGGTGACCAGTGTCAGGAAGAAGACCGCGCAAGTGGTGGCCGCCGAGTTGGCTACGCCTCTCCAACCGAAGCGCACCGCCAATGGGAAGATCGGTGCGATGGCGAGCAGCCAGAGTAGCGCAGCGAGGCCTGCGAGCCGCGGCGGAACGAGCAGCGTCGCGAGAACGGGAACCACGAGTGCGGAAAGGGAGACTCTGAGGGTCCTGGGAGGCACGCCCTGTTCGAGTTCGTCGGGACTCGCGATCATCCGCCGCCTTCAGCACTCCGGGACAACTGGGGTCCGCGAACGTCACGCGGAATATGACCTCCCCCACCCCGGCTTGGGTAGGAGCGACGCGGGAGTGCCCCCCAATTCAGGGGCTCCCCGAAGGTCACAGGCGGTCCCACCAGCGTCGGTCCACCGAGAAGAGCAGCTGCCATCTTCCCCCACGGAGTCCCCTCGCGAGATCCAGCTGAAGAAGATCCCACGCGAGTCCCAGGCCTACGGAGACGGACGCTCGAATCCCGCCGCTTGCCCCTGCAGCCCACCGCGCAGCGACGCTCGGGTCCGCTCCGCCCACCCAGCCACCGTGGAGCCCGGCTCTCAATCGGACGAGCGGTCCGCGGACGTCCGTCGACCCTACGAGCGACATGACGGCCGCCCGGCGGCCCGCCCACTCCCGGTACGCGTATCCCGGCACGGTTCCTCGCCCTCCGACCAGTCGGTGGCCCTGTGGAAGGGGATCCCCGATCCAGCTCCATCCTGTAGCGAGGAGCCGAATCTCTCGGGTCGGAGATTCCGGTCCCCATCGCTCGTCGAGCTCGGCGCGGATGGCCAGACCGGTACCCTCCTGCCCCGAGAGGACGAACGCCTGGATCCCTCCCAGGCCTCGGCCGTTCCAGGGCCCTTCGAGAGGCCCCAGGTACCCGAGGTCGAAGCGGAACAGCTCGGCCTCGTCGACCTCTCGCACGGCCCGGAAGCCGCGGGACGACCGAATAGGTGAGGAGTCGACCACCAGCGAGGCGCTGACGTGGCGCTCCATGCCCATCCCGATCGAGAGCAGTGCCCCCGCGTCGGTCCGTCGCTCGAGGGCGATGGATCCGCCACTCACCCAGAAGGGATCCAGATAGTCCTCGGAGTTGCTCAGGGCGCCGAGAGAGGACAGGAGAGGTGCGGCTCCCGGGGCGAGACCCAGATCCGCGCGCCGGCGGAGCCGGACGCGGGCTGCCACGCTCCACTCGGGAGTGAGCAAGCGCTCCACGCTCACTTCCGCTTGGGGTCTCTGGTCTGCGAACGCGTAGCCCGCGCTGCCGCGAACGCGTGTCGCGCTGGAAGGTTCCAGCGAGCCCCCCAAGCCCAGTCGGAGACCTTCCGCTCGGCCGTACCGGATCGCCGACGACAGATCCGGATAGTGGAAACGAACCGGAGACAGACCGGACGGGGGTGGGGACTGGATGAGCTCCGTCGCACGCGCCTGGAGCTCGCGAAGATCTGGGTCTACGACCAGATCGGACAGACCGTCGCGG
>JAHEKL010000335.1 GCA_024638345.1 Gammaproteobacteria bacterium
GCACAGGTGGCGTTCGAGTCGGCGAGCGCTCGACGCGGGCACGTCGTCTCCGTGGACAAGGCGAACGTCCTCGAGACTTCCCGTCTTTGGAGAGAGGTCGTGAATCGAGTCGGCGAGGGATTTCCGGAGGTCAGGCTCGAGCACATGCTCGTGGATCGTGCTGCGATGGAGCTGGTCCTGAGACCCAGCTACTTCGACGTGATCCTGACGGAGAACCTTTTTGGAGACATCTTGAGCGACGAGGCAGGAGCCATCACCGGATCGATCGGGCTCCTGGCTTCTGCGAGCCTCGGGTCCGGCCCCGGGTTGTACGAGCCGGTCCACGGATCGGCACCGGACATCGCGGGCAGGGGTATCGCCAACCCGCTGGCCGCAATCCTGTCCGTGGCGTTACTCCTACATCACACCGTTGGTCGGAGCGACGGGGCCCGAGCGATCGAGGAAGCGGTCGAGGCAGTTCTGGCATCCGGTGTGCGCCCTCCCGATCTAGCGCGGCCGGGCGATGATACGGCCGATACCGCGGAGGTGACGGAGCGTGTGATCGAGGCGATCATCGAAGCCTGATTGAACCGATCGTGGTCAGGCGGCACATTGCAGCGCCACCATCGCCACCGGTCTTCCAGACACTCCCCGAACGGGGACCCGCAACAGCCGAAGGAGACAATCCCATGAGTGAGGCCCGGATCCTGACCGTAGACGACGCCAAGCCCGAAGTCCTGGCGTCCAAGAAGATCGCCGTGATCGGGTTCGGCAGTCAGGGCGGGGCCCATGCCAAGCTGCTGAACGAGGCCGGCCTCGATGTACGAGTGGGTCTGAAGCCGGGGAGTTCTTCGGCAGATGCCGTGAAGAAGGCGGGGATCCCGTTGATGAGCGTGGCGCAGGCCGCGCAACAGGCGGACCTCATCTCCATCCTTCTGCCGGACACGGTTCAGGCGCAGGTCTTCAAGGAGGAGATTGAACCCTACTTGCGCCCGGGCGACACGCTGCTCTTCGCTCACGGGTTCAACGTGCACTTCGGTCAGATCGACGCCGCGAAGGACATCGACGTGATCATGGTGGCCCCCAAGTCACCCGGGCAGATGCTCTACCGGGAAGCCAGCCAAGGTAACGGAGTGCCCGCCCTGATCGCGGTCCATCAGGATGCGAGCGGGCAGGCGCACGACGTCGCGCTCGCCTATGCCCACGCGATCGGATCCACCCGCGCAGGAGTCCTGGAGACGACGTTCGCCGAGGAGACCGAGACCGACCTGTTCGGTGAGCAAGCGGTGCTTTGCGGTGGATTGACGTCGCTCATCCAGAACGGATTCGAGACGCTCGTCGAAGCCGGGTATCAGCCCGAGCTGGCATACTTCGAGTGCCTGCACGAAATGAAGCTCATCGTGGACCTCGCCTACCAGGGCGGGCTCTCCGGGATGCGGAAGGACGTGAGTGACACCGCCGAATGGGGAGACTACGTGAGCGGTCCTCGGGTGGTCGGCGCCGCGAGCCGTCAGGCCATGAAGGACATCCTCGCAGAGATCAGGTCCGGCGAGTTCGCCAAGAAATGGATCGAGGAATCCCAGGGTGATGCCTCCGAGTTCCAATGCCTACGGGAGGAGGGTCGATCGCACCCGATCGAAGAAGTCGGGGCGCGTCTTCGGGGTCGGATGGCGTGGCTCCGGCAAGGAAAGGAGAAAGCATGAGCGTCCAGTTTCCGGAAGAGGACGGATGGATCTGGCGAAACGGAGAGTTCATTCCGTGGAAAGACGCCCAGGTCCATGTGATGTCCCACGCGCTTCACTACGGCTCCTCGGTCTTCGAGGGCGTACGCTGCTATCGGAGCCCTCAGGGGCCGGCGGTGCTTCGCCTGGGCGATCACATGCGTCGGTTCACCGACTCCGCGCGGATCTACCGGATGGAGCTGCCCTACTCGGCGGAGGAGCTGGGTGCCTGTGTGCTGGAGCTGATCCAGAGGAATGACCTGGAGGAGTGCTACATCCGGCCGCTGGCTTTCCGTGGCTATGGGGGGGTCGGCCTGAACCCGATGACGAGTCCGGTCGAGATCTACCTCGCCTGTTGGCCTTGGGGCGCATACCTGGGTGCCGAAGGACTCAGTAGCGGAGTGGACGTCTGCGTCTCGTCGTGGCAGCGTCCCGCCCCGAACACGTTCCCCATGCTGGCCAAAGCCGGCGGGAACTACCTGAACGCACAGCTCATGAAGATGGAGGCGGTGTTGAACGGATTCGCCGAGGCGATTGCGCTCAACGTCCGGGGAATGGTGAGCGAGGGGAGCGGCCAGAACCTCTTCTTGGTCCGCGACCACGTCCTCTACACCCCGCCACTGGACGGTGGCCTGCTCCCCGGAATCACGCGGGACTGCGTGATGACGCTGGCGAAAGACTTGGATATCCCGGTCGTCCTGCAGGAGATCCCGCGCGAGGCCCTTTACATCGCGGACGAGTTGTTCTTCACAGGAACGGCTTCGGAGGTCAGCCCGATCCGAAGCGTCGACCGATTCCCGGTCGGTGGAGGGGAGCCAGGGCCGATCACCTTGAAGCTCCAAAAGGAGCTGATGGATCTGGCGAAGGGGCTCCGAAGCGACCCGTATCACTGGCGGACCCCCGTACGATCCACGGATGCGGAAGCCGAATCCGTGAAGGCGCGAGTGACCGGATGATCTCTCAGGCCCGGCCCCGAACGCTGTTCGAGAAGATCTGGGACATGCACGTCGTTCACAGGGAAGAGGGGCGTCCGGACCTTTTGTACGTCGATCTGCATCTGGTTCACGAGGTCACATCCCCTCAGGCGTTCGAGGGCTTGAGGCTAGCCGGTCGATCCGTGCG
>JAHEKL010000069.1 GCA_024638345.1 Gammaproteobacteria bacterium
GAGGAAGCGGTTCATGCGATGGAGGCCCCTCGGGCCACCGCCGTGCGGATCGAGGGATCCATTTCGTTGGATGGCCGGATCGAGGAGGAAGCCTGGTTTCGAGCGCCGGCGATCACCGCCTTCACACAGCTGGATCCGGACGAGGGGGCACCGCCAACCGTCGAGAGCGAAGTTCGCATCCTCTACGACGATGAGGCTCTCTACATTGGTGCGATTCTCCAGGATGAAGCGGAGGTCTCGGCTCGGCTGGCACGTCGTGATGCGGAAGTGCCGGACGCAGACTATTTCACCGTCTCCCTGGACAGCTACCACGATCATGGGACGGCCTACCGATTCGCGGTGAATCCATCCGGTCAGAAGCAGGACGCGATCATTCAGGCCAACGCGTTTCGGGGCGACAGCTCATGGGATCCCGTCTGGGCCGTCGAGACCCAGATTACGGATCAAGGCTGGTCCGTGGAAATGCAGATTCCCCTCAGCCAACTTCGGTTCAGCCAGGCGGACGTGCAGGAGTGGGGCATCCAGCTCGAGCGGATCATCCGTCGCAGACAAGAAAACCTCGTCTTCGCCTTCACGCCCAAGCTGGAACAGGGTGGGGTTCCACGCTATGGGCATCTCGAGGGTGTGCAGGGGATCGATCCAGGTCGGCGACTCGAACTGCTCCCGTACATGGCAGGCCAAGCCGAGTTCCTCCAACCGGACGCGGCCTCGGTATTCGGGCTCGCAAACCCTTATAGGAGCGGCGCGGACTACGTCGGAAACATGGGCTTGGATCTATCCTATGGGCTCACCACAAACCTCACTCTGAACGGGACGATCAACCCCGACTTCGGGCAAGTGGAAGTCGATCCGGCCATCATCAACCTGACGGATTTCGAGACGCGGTTCGAGGAGAGACGACCCTTCTTCGTCGAAGGCGCCGATATCTTCTCCTTCACTCGCGGAGGTCCTGGACAGAACGTCGGGGGTACCCCTTCGCTCGTTTACTCCAGGCGAATCGGAAGAGCTCCCCAAGGCCAGGTGCCTTCGGCAGCTGCCTTCTCCGACGTACCGACCGCTACCACGATTCTTGGGGCCGTCAAACTGACGGGCCGAACTCAGGATGGGTGGTCCGTCGGTATACTGGAGGCAGTAACCCAGAGAGAGCAGGCCAACTGGACCGACGAAACGGGTGCGCGAGACGTATCGATCGTAGAGCCTGCCACCAACTTCCTCGTAGGTCGGGTCCGAAGGGACCTGAACGGCGGAAGGACCGGTTTCGGAGGCATTGCAAGCGCAGTAAGCCGTCGACTCGGCGAAGAGGAGCCTCTTCGGGGCGACCTGCATGCTTCGGCCTATTCGGCGGGTCTGGACTTCTTCCACGAATGGGCCGAACGAACCTGGCGAGTGAGTGCAGCGTTCGCCTCCAGCCAGGTCACGGGGACCGCGGACGCGCTCGCCGGCACGCAGCGCTCGTCCGCTCGGTACCTCCACCGGCCGGACGCCGCCCATCTCGACCTCGACTCCGCGGCCACCTCGATGGCCGGGTATTATGCGATGGCCGGCGTCGAGAAGCAGGCCGGTGCCTTCCAAGTCAGAACGACCACCGCTGCGATCAGTCCCGGATACGAGGTCAACGACATCGGCTTCCAGTCTCGGGCGGACCGAATTCTGCTCGACACGACACTGAGATATCAGGAGACCGTGCCGGGTAGCGTCTTTCGCAGCTGGGAGGTCCGTGGCGGGCCTGATGCCGTCTGGAACTTCGCGGGCGACCGTATCTTCGCCGAGTTCAACTTCTTCGGATTCTGGCAGTTCCTGAACTACTGGGGGGGCGGGTGGCGATTCGGCTACAATCCGCGGACCGAAGACGACGAGCTGACGCGAGGTGGCCCGATCGCCCGGACGCCCAGGGGATTCTACGCGAACTTCGACTTGCACTCTGATCAAAGCAAACGCGTGAGTGGCTCAGCTCGCTATCAGGGGGGCTGGGACGACGGTGGTTCACGTCGGAGCTCAGTGGGGGCCAACCTGAGCTATCGGGATGGCGAACGATGGGACTTGAGCCTTGGTCCGGAGATCTCCCGTCGCCACGCCACGGCTCAGTACATCACGTCGGTGTCTGACCCCCTAGCGGATCATACCTTCGGCAGACGTTACGTCTTCGCCGCTCTCGACCAGACCACGGTATCCATCGACGTGCGATTCAACGTCACCTTCACCCCAGATCTCTCTCTCGAGCTGTACGCGCAGCCGTTCTTGTCAAGCGGAGCGTACGCGGCTCCCAAGGAACTGAGCGCGCCCGGGAGCTTCGACTTCCTGACCTACGGCGTGGAGGTGGGTACCGTGGTACCTGAAGAAGGCCGGCTGCTCAACATCGATCCTGACGGGTCGGGCCTCGCTCCCGCTTTCACGGTTGAGGATCTGGACTTCAACTACCGAAGTCTCCTCGGTAACGCGGTGCTTCGCTGGGAATGGCGACCCGGGTCGACGTTGTTCCTCGTCTGGCAGCAGAGTCGCACGGGACGGCTCAGTCACTCCGACGCACTCATAGCGGACCCCGGTGCCATCGGAGACTTCGATCTGCGGCGGGAGTCAGACCAGCTGCTTCAAATCCGGCCGGACAACATCTTCCTCCTGAAGGTGAACTACTGGCTGAACCTGTGATGCTGGAGGACATCAGTCTCTCCAGACTCGCACGCGCCGGTTGTCCAGACGTTCCTTGGGGGCCTCAACGTCAATGTGGTCGGTGTTGGTCGCTCTCTATCCTCCCGTGGTCGCGAGCCACCGGTAGACCGCTCGGGCGTTGAGGGACATCCAGGGATCGTATTGGCCCCAGTCCGCATAGGCTGGCAGTTCGATCTCTTCTGCAACCTCATCCTCGCTCATTCCCTCCGCTATCGCCCTGCGGACAGCTGTCGTCAGATCATCATAGTAGGCGATCTGCCGATGGATCGAGGACCGATCGCCCGGCGCTCCATGACCGAACACCACTGTGTCGAACGGGATGTGGAGCATCCCGGCGAGGGCATCGAAGACCTCGGGGAAGTACCAGCCTGGTAGCTCTTGAAAACCGACCCGGTCGTTGTTCACGAAGTCGACGGCGAACGCAACGCGAACATCCGGTATGAATGGCACCACAAGGTTGTCCGTGTGACTCGGGCCCAGATAGTGGAGCTCGATGCTGCGGCCACCCACATCGAACGTGAGGCGGTCCGAGAAAGTCACCGAGGGTCCGGGTTGTTCCCCACTCGCCCTGGCTCGAATCGGCGCCACCGCCCTCTCGTGCGCGATGATGGGAACCTCGTCTTCGTCGAACGCAGCCATGAGGGCTGGCGCCCCGGTGGCATGGTCCGCGTCGCTATGGCTGTAGACGATGGCAGCAAGCCGAGCTCCCGGAGCCACCCTTTGGATCTCTCTGCCGAAGAGAGCTGCGGCCTCGCTGTTGATGGGGTCAAACGCAACGACCTCGTCACCGCTCACCACGAACAGCGCGTTGTGACCGATCCACCGAAACTGGTACACCCCCTCGGCGACCTCTGTCGTCTCGAAGTCCTGGGCCAACGCCGGTGCACAGAACATGGCTCCGGCGACCACGATGCCGACCGTGAACGGCGCTCTCAAGGCGCGCGATGTGGTCATGTTCGACCTCCGAACTCTGGCGTGGTCCTGCGGGTTCACATGAGCCCTATTTCCGCACCACCTGGCTCAACTCCTCCAAGAAGCTCTGGGAGAGGATGACCTATCAGGGTAGACGACAAACCTCACCCAGCAAGCCGGTGCCACCGCAGTAGTCGACGTCTTGAAGTTGCACCCGGACGCCATCGGGCGCGTCTACCAGGATCTCGGGTGTTATCCCTTCGCGCATGCGAACGCGCGCCGACACTCGGTGCTCCCCGAGGCGATTCATGACCAGGTCCGGATCGAAGTCCTCGACTCCGAATCCCACGTGCAGCCGGAAAGCGTCGGGACCGGCTCCTTCCACCAGCGCGAGATGCTGCGGTCCCGATCCAACCCGAAGAACCGGGATCGGGGACCCTTCGTACCCGTCGGTACGGGGCCCCTCCGTCCGCTCCTGGTAAGCCACGATCTCCATGTCGGTCAGCTTCTGGTACCAAGCCAGAGCGCTGTCCATGTCCGACACGTAGTACTTGATGTGGTTCATCGTGCGCACCTGGATCGGGGGCGGATCGCCGGGTCGCCGGACCGCCTCAGCCTCGGTATCGCACACCTCGCCCAGAAAACCCAGCCCACCGCACGCGATGACAGGGTTGAACTGGAGAGGCGCTCCATCCGGACCCTCGAAGTTGACACCGTTGATGGTGGTTCCCTCCCGAAGGACGGATCGTGCTGGCGCGCGCATCTCGGCAAGAGCCGCCAAGATCTGGTGGACATCGAAATCCTCGATCCCCCAGCAGAAGTGCGGGAGCCGGGTGGCGGGCGCGTCCGAGTTGGCCGGATCTCTCTGAGAAAGGGCCATGTACGCCGGCGGATCGACCCCGACTCGAAGAACCGTCTGGCCTAGCCCGCCCCCCAGGTAGTCTTGGAAAGCGTGACGCGGAATGCCGAGAACCCGCTCGTACCAGGCGACCGTGTAGGTCAGATCTGCGCAACCGAAGCTCACATGGTTCAGAGTCTGCACACGTACCGGCAGATTCGCCTGTGCCCCGACACCTGGACCGGGCCGCGCGCTCAGGGCGCGAGGCGCCCCGACGGCTACCGCCAGAACGGAGAGGAGAAGATCCCGGCGTGTGATATGGGTGCCCCCATTGGTTCCGATGCGGTCCTCGCCATGGACGGTCATTCCTCTCCTCCTACTCCCCCACCATGATGGGTGGAGCGCTGCTGGAGCCCTGGCCACGGTGCGGAATCGCCGAAGACCTCACGCCGTCTGCTTGGCCCGATAGGACGTGAGTCCTAGCGTAGCAGACCCACGCCAGATTCGCGAGACCTTCAGAAACGCCCTTCTTGGCTCTTCCCGGCGCGGGAGCGAAGCAAGCGCTATCGAGATGCCCTTGGATCGACTCTGAATCGGGGGAGGGCACTACCACCCCTTTCCCCTTAGCTGCCACTCGGTCATCGTGCTCATGCCTGTTGACCCCTGCCCAGACTGTTATGGAAGTCCTGATCGCCGAGACATACGATGAGATGAGCGTCCGTGCCGCAGCCGTCGTCGGTAAGCTCATCAAGATCAAGCCGAATGCAGTGCTCGGCATGGCCACCGGCTCGACGCCCCTGGGCCTGTACCGCGAGCTGGTGCGACTTCACCAGGATGAGGGATTGGACTTCGCTCAAGTGACGACGTTCAATCTGGACGAATACGTGGGGCTGCCAAACGACGAGCCCCATTCGTACCACTACTTCATGCACGAGCATTTCTTCCAGCACGTCGACGTCCCGTCCGGCAATATCTATATCCCGTCCGGAACCACCAGCAACCATGCCGCCTTCTGTGCCTGGTACGAAGAGCGCATTCGGGAGTGTGGCGGTATTGATATCCAGATTCTCGGGATTGGAGCTGACGGGCATATCGCCTTCAACGAACCGGGGAGCTCACTCGGCTCGCGGACGCGTCTCAAAACCCTGGCGCGGCAGACCATTGAGGACAACGCCCGGTTCTTCGAGCGCCCCGATGACGTGCCCGTATACGCGATCACGATGGGGGTCGGTACGATTCTCGAGGCCCGAGCGATCGTCATGCTTGCGAATGGCAAGACAAAAGCAGCGGCGGTCGCTCGGGCGATCGAGGGGCCCGTCACGTCGATGATCACAGCTAGCGCCCTGCAACTTCATCCCTCCGTCCGCGTGTTCCTGGACCGCGACGCGGCGAGCGAGTTGCAGATGAACGACTACTGGAACTGGGTACAAGAGAACCGTCCGAGACAGGGTTAGTCGCGACCGAAGGAACCCGACGCGACTCGATAGGCCCTCTCCAGACCTCCCCCCTTGCTCCAGGCGGATCTCAGGGGAACTCGACCATCAAGACTCCGTTGTCCCCCCCCCAAGCCAAATCTTGAGTCCCGCCGCGAACACGCCTCCGAGCACCAGGCCACCTATGTTTTGGAACGTCCACTGCTCGTATGGCCCGACGATGCCAGGCCGAGTCCATGTGTACAAAACGAGCGCCGTAGTCCCGGCTACGACAGCGACTGTTGTGCCAACACGGCCGAGGCTGGCCACGGGCTTGGGAGCGACCTTCTCGACGACCCATTCGAGCAGCGACGCCACAAGAAAGATGGCCACCCCGGCCACCAGTGCAGTCACGAGCAAGAAAACCATCTCTGGATCCTCCATGACCCCGGGTCAACGCGGAAGCCTGAGCACCGCCCAACGCCCAGTCACTGCCGATATGCGCTGCAGGATGGGAGTCTTGCCTTGTATAGCGCAATCCGGTTCGGCCTCTCCGATTGCGCCCGCGTCATCGGTCAGCGACTCTTCTTGCCTTACACACTCCGACACGGAGCAGGCGTGATGAGCAGAGGGAAGATCGCCGGGATCGCGGCGGGCGAGGTACTCGTAGGCGGAGTCCTGGCCTGGATGTTCACGGCTCCGTACCTCGGCAACACGGGACTTTCCCGAACGCCCGGCATCATCCTCGGCGGCACTCCTACGCCCGCACCCGACGACTTCTCACCGCTGCATGAGACGGTGCAGGGTCCTTTGCTGATGAAGCTTGCCGGATTCCCTCCGTTCGTGAACTACCTGTCCTGGGTAGGTAGGCCCGATGGCGTGATCACCGCCACTCGCCCCGACGGCGGCCTCTGGGCCCAGCGCGTGCGCGACGATGGTGGTGATGGATGGATGCGGATCGGGGACGCAACGTACGAGATGCGAGCGATGGAGATCCATGGAGAAGAGCGCGTCGAGATGATGCGACTGTGGGCGGGTGGCAGGGATATCAACCAACCCATTGGCACAGGGGCACCGCTCAGGGATTGGGAGGTCTTCTTCTGGGTACCGCGGTAGAGCGGGAATTAGGAAGGGAATAACGAGGCCCCCCACACTCCGTTCCTGGATGTTCTACCGAGTTCGCCGCAGTCGCTCTGAGCGGCCCTAGGACGCTATAGGAATAGGACTTGGCCCTGGCGTCATGCACGAGTCCACCTCCCGACCGTTGACGGACACCTCCCTGTAGCGCCGAAACGTAAGCACGAAGGCCTACGGACCTAGCCGATCTATCCGGTGGTCCTCACGCAGCAGATCGCAGCGAGTCCATGCGCTCAGGGTGTGCTCGGTGTCGCCGCGTAGCAGATCGTGGAGTATTTCATGGCGCACGATCGAGCCGATCCCCTCCGCCTCCCGCGTCAGAGTGATGTCGTGTGGAAACTCCCAGAGTCCTTGAACTGTCTGGTCGCCATTGGTGATTTGCGCTGCCCGGTACCAGCGCACGACGTCGAAGTCCCCCATGGTTGAGGAGCACTCTTCGACATCGCCCCACCAGATACGATACTCCCCCGGGGGGGTGAACTGCTCGCGCTGCGAGACCTCGACGGTGAAGGCCTCTGTCGGAATGGAGCACGCGGCCACTGAGAGCGTTGCGGCCAATGCCCCCACCAGCTCGATTCGTCTATTCATGCGCGTCGCGCAATGTCGGGCCACCTCGTGACAGGTAGCCAAATGTCGGACTCCGTGGCCTTCGGTATCACCATCCTGACGGTCCTCCTCGTCCTCCCCTCCGACGCTGCATCACAATCCATCAGTGGCCGGATCTTGGCAGCCCAGAATGGGCAGGCCATCTCTGCAGCTCAGATTTCCCTCTCCGAGCTGGGTCTCGAAGCATTCTCGGAGGGTGACGGGCATTACGCCATTCACAGGATACCCTCGGGAAGGTACACCGTATCCGTCCAGCGATCGGGGTATCGGCCCGCCACTCGGGTCGTTGAGGTGGCGCAGGGCGAAACCGCTCGGCTCGATTTCGAGCTTCAGCCGTTCGGTATGGCGCTGGATGCCACAATCGTGACCGGGACGGCGGGAGCGTCTCCCCTACGCGCGATCGGAAGCGTCGTTGAGCGGGTCTTGGTGCCCGACCTACTGAGCGAGACCGCGGTCTCCACGGTTGAGGACCTCCTCACGGGCAGGATCCCAGGACTGCTGATGGTTGGGACACCCGGCGCGGCCGGTGACGGCGCCCAGATCCGTATTCGAGCCAGTCCGAGCATCGGGTTGCCGAGGGATCCGATCGTCTACGTAGACGGCGTGCGCATTGCGAGTCACCGAGGCCTCGTCGAACGATGGTCTGCCGCGTCCCGCCTGAACGATATCGAACTGGCGGACATCGAGAGAATCGAGGTGATCAAGGGTCCTGCCGCTTCCACACTCTACGGTACGGGGGCGTCGAATGGGGTGATCCACATCATCACCAGACGCGGGCGAGTAGGTGCGCCCGTGTTCGACCTCCGGACCGAAATCGGCACGATGTGGCTACCCGAACGCTACATCACGGAGGGGTGGGTGGCCGATCCCGATCAGTGCGCCTCCATCCCCTGCGCGAGCGAAGATCAGTTGATCGGCGTCAACCTTGTGGACGTCAACAAGCAGAGAGGGTTTGGCGACGTATTCACCCGCGGGCTCACTCAGAGATACCACCTCGCGGCCCGAGGGGGAACCGAGCTGCTGCAGTACTCGGGATCCCTGACCTGGAGCGACCAGGACGGGGTGGTCGACTGGAATTGGGACCGGCGCGCTTCGGTCCGGGCATCGGTACGGATCGAGCCAACCAGGAGCTTGAGTATCGCTCTGAACGGAGCCTACCACGACGTGGAGTGGGGTCCGCCGCAGAACTTCTGGGCCTCGAACTTCGCCTGGGGAGGAACGCCCGCCACCATCCTCAATGATCACGCGAACCGGGGATTTCGCACTCCGCCCGAAGAATACGATCCCACCGTGCATCGTGAAGTCCTCACCGGGACGCGGGCCACCTGGAGCGTCTGGTTGGCCCACCGCGCGGCCTCCTGGCTGTCGCACCGACTCGTCGCCGGCGTGGACCAAGTGGAAGAGCGGGTCATCGAGTCGGACGCTACTTCTGCGCCAAACGGCGCTGGCCGTTCGAGCGATGTCCGCGATCGAAACATGCCAGTGACGACAGTGGACCTCTCGGGATCGGTCTCCTTCCGTTCGGACGACGACGCATGGGGTTCCGTGAGCTCATACGGCGTCCAATACGTGCACGAAGAGGATCTCGCCTCCCGTGTCACCAGGAATCTCGTCTTGCCTGCCGACGCCTTTCCGGGCGGCCCGGAGCCAATCGCAGATACCCAGAGGACTTTCCTCGAGAGCAAGACGCTCGGTGTCTACTTCCAGCAGCAGTTCGATTGGCGTGCACGGATCTTCCTCACCGGAGCGCTTCGCAGAGATGAGAACGATGTGCTCGGGAGGCGCTTCGACCACGCCTTCTATCCAAGAGTCATGGCCTCCTGGGTGATACGCGAGGAGGGGTTCCGGCGGGACTGGGTGAATCAGCTTCGGGTCAGGGGCGCGTGGGGCGTGTCGGGACTCCCGCCGGATGCGTTCGTGGCGCAGCGACAGTCTCGCTCGGGAGCGAGCTTTGACGAGCAGCCGATCCTAAGTCCTTTCGCACCCGGACAACCGAACCTGCAACTCGAGCGGAGCGAGGAGCTCGAGGTCGGGCTCGACGTTGATTTCTCGGACCGTCGGTTGTCCGCCAGCTTCACCTATTTCGAACGTTCGACCAAGGACGCAATCATTGGCAGGGCTGTCGCTCCGTCTCTGGCAACGGGTGGCGTTCGGCTGGAAAACGTCGGCGAGCTGAAGGCGTGGGGCACCGAGACGAGCCTGGCCGTTCGAGCGCTGGACCGGCAGCCTGCGCGCTGGGATCTGAGGGTGGCATTCACGACGATCGATACCGAGATCGTCACGATGGGAGCGATCGACGGGGTGCGGGTTGGCCGAAGTCGGGCCCACTACCGGGGGTTCCCGCTCGCGGTCATTTCGGAGAGGCGAGTCGTCTCCGCGGAGTTCGTGAACGGAGTCAGCGGCCAGGTCCAGAATATCCTGTGCGACGGAGGAGCCGGGAGAAACGGTCTGGAGTTCGGCGGCGTGCCGACGGCCTGTGATTTGTCACCGCGGCTCGTATGGGGCCGTTCCGACCCTTCCTGGCTTCTCAATCTGAGTTCGATCTGGACGTTGTTCGATGATTTGCGGCTGACGGCCAACATCGATGCGCAGGGCGGCCACTGGATGAGCTCCGACTACCTGGGCGCGAGGCACACCGGCTTCCAGACTTCACAGCTCGCGTACCTTCAGGACAGCGCCATCGGCCAGGCCTATCGCCAGGTTTCGCGAAACGGTCTCGCGTTCCACAGAGCCGGATTCGCAAAGCTTCGCGAGCTGTCCTTGGCGTACCCGCTACCGGATGGCCTCATGGAGCAGGTCGGCGCCATGAGCGGGAATCTCATGATCGGATTGAGGAACGTGGCGACCCTTTGGGTTGCGCAGAGGTTCGTAGAGGGAGAGCGAATCACAGACCCCGAGATGAGCCGGCCTGATGACAACTACGCTGGCGAATCGGGAGGGGATTGGCCTCCTTTGAGTACCTGGTTTGTGCGACTGAACGTCACGTTCTGAAGGAGGTCCGTCAGAATCGGAGCAGCCGGTTCACCTTTATGATGAGGCCGCGGTTCACGAGGCGCGACCAACGATCCATGACATCGGTATCTCGCGCCTCCGTGTGCCAAGCTGCGCGCCGGCAAGCAGAGTTACAGGACGGAGGCGGGGGGACTCGAACCCCCAAGGGTGATTAGCCCGCCGCATTTCGAGTGCATCGAATCGGGCCGTGCAACGTATGTCAGAACCATGAGAGATCGCGAGAGTGCGGCCTCTCGCGATGTAACTTTGATTTCAGGAGGATCGGTTCAGCGAGCACGAGCGGTCAGTCCCCCACCCCTTGCCGCAGTCCCCCAGAAGCCGAACTCTACCGGGCCCGTCGATTGAGCACCTACGCAGTTCACCCGCCGACGCGGTTCAAGAGGGGATGCCGGGAGGACCGAGAATCTCGATGCCGTATTCAGCTGCGACGGCGGTCATGCGTTCCGGTCCAGGGGGCTGAACCGAGGAGGGCGGGAGGGTGAGGGCTCTTGCGGGTTCGGACATGGCGTGCACGAAGTCCGCGAACGAGCCCGGTTCGGTGACCATTAGGAAACGCGCCTCCTCCGAAGTGACGAGGAAGGTGTGCGGGATGTCT
>JAHEKL010000070.1 GCA_024638345.1 Gammaproteobacteria bacterium
TTCTCACCCATGGCACTTCGCTCCTGCGTGGACGCAAGGACGCCCATCCACCGCAAGCCGGGGAGCTGGGCGAATCCAGCGAGGAGCCGGACGCATGACCGAGACGATCTTCATCAGCACTCATCGCCTGCCGGTGGCGGGCCGGCTGCGAGAGTCGCTGACGGGGCTCGGATACGAGGTGGATCTCGTCCCCACTCCGTCGCAGATGGAGGGGCACGCAGACCCGGTGCTCCTGATTCTCACCGGGACCGACGATGCGGTGGAGTGGGCTCGAGTCGCGCATCAGATTCTGGAGATCCCGGTCTTCACGGTGTTCCCGGGCCAGCAGTCCGCTGCTCTGGGGCGCCGATTGGGTGCTGAAGAAGCGTTCGGTGGGGATCCGGATACCGAAGAGTTGGCGCTCCTGGCCCGGCGCACGATCGAGCGGCGAAGGCTCCAAAATCTGACTGGGGTCGTCGGGGAGTCCGACTCGATGCGGGAGGTCCTCGAGCGCGTCGTCCAGATCGCGCCCGTGGACTCCACTGTGCTCATCACCGGTGAGTCCGGTACGGGTAAGGAGTTGGTCGCAAGGGGGATCCATGCGTTGTCTCCCAGGAGGCACAAGGCGTTCCTGGCCGTGAACGTGGCGGCTCTCTCCGAGACCCTCCTCGAGTCCGAGCTCTTCGGACACGAGAAGGGAGCGTTCACCGGGGCGATCGACTCGCGCAAAGGCTTCTTCGAGCTGGCTGATCGGGGCACTTTGTTTCTCGACGAGATCGGCGAGATGCCGCTCACCACTCAGACCAAGCTGCTTCGGGTGCTCGAGCAGCACGAGTTCCTGCGGGTCGGTGGTCAGAAGCCGATTCGTGTGGATGTTCGCATCATCGCGGCCACGAACCAGGAGCTTCGAGATCTCGTTCCAGCACGTCGATTCAGACGCGATCTGTTCTACCGCCTCAACATCCTGGGGATCGAGCTCCCACCGCTCCGGAGACGCCGTGACGACATCCCTCGTCTCGTGCATCACTTCGTGCGGGAGCTCACGCATCGCCTCGATCGCGAGTTTCCCGGGATATCGGAGGAGGCGATGGATCTGCTCGTTCGATACGACTGGCCCGGAAACGTGCGTGAGCTGAGGAACCTCGTCGAAAGCATGGTCGTGCTGGCACCGAGCGAGCTGATCGAGCCCGACGACCTCCCGCGCGAGATTCGGGTCCCCATCCTCGGTCGGCGCCTCCTGCCCGCTCCAGCCCCGACCGGCGCCGAGGCAGCGGGCCAGGATGCGGCCTCGGAAGGTGATGAGACTCGACGCCTACCTCCGGAGCTCGAGTTCGTATTCCGCACGCTCGTGGAGCTCAAGGTCGACATGGACGAGCTTCGTCGAGACTTCGAGCGGTACCGTGAGGAGGTCCACGACCGGCTCGGCGACTCCACTATTCCCCTGGCTATCCCCGCTCTGTCGAGGAGAGGTCTCGAGGTGGGGTTCATTCCCGGCTCCGAACACCGGCCGATCGCTTCTTTGGGCGAGGGCGTGCGAGACGAAGACCTCCTCGTCGAGCCCGAGGGCGAGACCGTGCTGTTTCGACCGGGAATGACCATGGAGGACGTGGAACGTGAGGCGATTCGGGCCGTCCTGAAGGAGACGGACGGTAACCGGAGAAAGGCCGCCAAGAGCCTCGGAATCGGCGAGCGAACGCTCTATCGAAAGATCCAGAAGTACGAGATCGAGGAGTAGCGCGCGGCGACCGGGTCGCCCGGGGTGCGATTCGCTTGGGCCTCGTCCGGACGCTGATCGTCCGGGCGCCGACTCAGTCCAGCGGACCCGATCGTGCTCTGAGACGAGCCCGCTCACGTTGAATCAACGGAAGGATCTCCTGCCAGGCGCGACTCCGAACCTCCTGGTACTCGACCTCGAGTTCGAGCTCCAGATCCAGATCGTGCGGGAAAGCGTAGACGGCCATGAGAGCCTCGCGGGGGGTGAGAAGCCGCGAGTCCCACCCCGGCGTTACCGCGCGAATCTCCGCGGGTCGATATCTCAGCCCCCGATTGACGAGCGTGAGAGCCTCGGGCTCGAAGGTCACTTCGGTGGACTCCGAAAAGAGCGACACCAGGAAGAGCTGAAAGGGCACCGCGGCGCCGGTGCGCTCTCTGAAGATCTCCTGATGGCCACGACCGAGCGCGGACAGCCTCTCGTGGGTGTCGGGAGCGGTGACCCGAATCACCGATTCTGCGAGGGGAGTCACGCGGATCTGCAGCTCCCCGCGTCTCAGCGTGACGGACACCTCGTTCTGACGGAGCGTTCCGAGTCCGACAGGTAGGTCTGTGATCGGTCCGCCGGCCTCCAGAGATCGGGTTGGGCCCGGATCGGGGCCGGCGGTCGTCTCGGGCACCCCTGGAAAGAGGAGCCCACAGCCCGGGAGGGCCAGGGTGGCCGCGAGAGTCACCGCATTGATCACTTCACGCATCGCCCTTCACCATGCCGGATGCAGTCGTGTCGCGCGAGGTCAGCAGAGCCGAGAGGGCCTCCAGAAGTTCGGCCCGCCCCTCGCCGGTCTTCGACGAGAACGCGATGACCTGGTCTTGATCCAACTCGAGGGCTTCAGTGAGACGGTTGACGACCTCTCTGCGCTTGCCCCGAGTCAGCTTGTCGATCTTCGTGATCACGAGCAGCATGGGCAACTCGAGCTGCGAAAGGTACCCGATCATCCGCTGATCGTCCGCGGTCGGGTCGCGTCGGCAGTCCACCAGGTGCACCACGCCGGACGGACCGTCGTGTCTGGTCAGATAGCCCTCGACCAGGGGCTTCCAGGCTTCCCGAACGTGATCCGGGACCTTCGCGAATCCGAATCCTGGAAGATCGACCAGGAAGAATCGGTCGTTGACTCGGTAGAAATTGAGCCCCTGGGTCTTTCCGGGGGTGCTGGACACATGGGCCACCTTGCTTCTGGTGCGGCCCAGCAGCGTGTTGATGAGCGAGGACTTCCCCACGTTCGACCTTCCCGAGAACGCAACCTGCGGGAGGTCACCGGGCAGCGGAGATCCAGCATCCATGACGGTGCCGGAGAACTCCACGCTCCGAATCTTCATCAGGAGACTCGCGCGCCGGGATCCAATCCAGCGGTGAGCTCTGCCATCTCGGCGCCGGGCGTGCCGAGCCCCGGCGGGGTGGCCAGGACGAAATCCAGCACCTGCTCCATCCGATCCACGGCATGGAACGAGATCTCGCTCCGCACTTCGGGAGGAAGCAGGTCCAGCTCGGCCTCGTTGCCCTCGGGAAGAATGACGGTGCGGATCCCGTTTCTGAGGGCCGCGACCGCCTTCTCCTTGATTCCTCCGACAGGAAGGACCCGTCCTCTCAGAGTGATCTCGCCGGTCATGGCCACGTTGGGACGGGTTGGGGTTCCCGTTAGGGCCGAAGTGAGCGCTGCTGCGATCGTGATACCCGCGGAGGGACCGTCCTTCGGAGTCGCCCCCTCGGGGATGTGGATGTGGATGTCGACTTCCCGGTGGAACTGCGTCTTCAGACCGAGTTCTCTGGCTCGTGAACGCGAGAACGTGACCGCAGCCACAGCCGACTCCTTCATCACGTCGCCGAGGGTGCCTGTGAGCTGGATCGCGCCACTCCCGGGCACGACGGCGACCTCGACCTCGAGCACCTCTCCTCCCGCCATCGTCCATGCCAGACCGGTGGCCATGCCGACGCGATCGCGGCCCTCCTCCGGTGACGTATGGTGGTGCCTCCGCGGGCCCAGCAACTCGACGAGATCCTCGACACGCACTTCGATCGGCTCGCGCGGACGCTCGGCCTCCTCCGCCATACGGCGGGCCATCTTTCGGGCCACTCGGGCGAGCATCCGGTCCAGCTCGCGCACTCCCGCCTCTCGCGTGTAGTGCGCGATGATGTGATCCACGACCTCGCGCGAAACCGCGACCTCTGCGGAGCCCAGCCCGTGACGACGCAGCTGCTCGGGGATCAGGAAGTCCCTCGCAATGCTGTGTTTTTCGGTGTCCAAATACCCGGGAATCCGTATCACCTCCATGCGGTCGCGCAGCGGGTCCGGGATTCCCGAGAGGGTGTTGGCGGTGGCGACGAACAGCACGTCCGACAGGTCGAACTCGAGTTCCAGATAGTGATCCTGGAACGTCCGATTCTGCTCGGGGTCCAGGACCTCGAGCAGAGCGGCGGACGGATCCCCGAGCCCATCCTTGGTCAGCTTGTCCACCTCATCGAGCAGGAAGACCGGGTTGCGGGTCTCCGCGCGGCGAATTCCCTGGAGCACGCGACCCGGTAGGCTACCTACGTAGGTCCGACGATGCCCCCGGATCTCCGCTTCGTCGCGGACTCCGCCGAGCGAGACCCGCACGAACCGGCGGTTCAGCGCTCGCGCGATGCTTCTTCCCAATGAGGTCTTTCCGACCCCCGGGGGTCCGACCAGACAGAGAATCGGTCCACGCAGCTGACCCACGAGGGACAGGACGGCGATGTGATCGAGTATACGGTCTTTCACCTCTTCGAGACCGAAGTGACCCTCCTCTAGCACCGCACGCGCATGTGGAATCCCCGGGTTGTCCGAGGACTCGATCGTCCACGGAAGGGAGAGGATCCAGTCCAGGTAGCCTCGAATCACACCCGCTTCAGGCGCCACGGGACTCATTTGTCGCGCTCGGTCGAGCTCCCGCTCGGCCCTCTCTCTCGCCGCCTTGGGCAGGGACGCCGACTCCAGTCGCGTCTCCAGGTCACCCCACTCCCCGGTCCCTCCGCCCAACTCCTTCTGGATGGCCTTCATCTGCTCGCGCAGATAATGCTGGCGCCGATCGTCGTCCATCTTCTGCCGCATTTCCCTATCGATGTCGTCCTCGATCTGGAGGATCTCCAGCTCTCGGTCAAGGATCTCGAGCAGCCCGCCGAACAAGGCCTCCAGCGTGGAGCTCTCCAGCAGCATCTGCTTCTCCGCGGCGCTCACCAATAGGTGACCGGCCACGCCGTGCGCGATCGCCGCGGGATCGAGCTCGGACAGGCCCTGACCTAGATCCGACGGGAGATCGGGATGCGTATGCACATACTGACGAAAGCCCCGTTCAGTCCGGCGAACGATCGCCTTGAAACCGGTGCTGGCCGTCTCGGCCTTCAGGTCCGGATAGGCCAGGGAGGAGACCTCCGCCCGGAAGGGTCCAGGTCCCGGGAGGAAGCGTTCCACGGAGACACGCTCGACCCCCTCGAAGACGACTCGAAAGGTGCCGTCCTCCAGTCGGGTGGACTGGAGCACGTGTGCCACCGTACCGACACGGTGCAGGTCCGCGGCAGAGGGATCGTCCGATCCGGCGTCGCGCTGGGCGAGCAGGAGAAGATGACCCTCTCCGTTGCTCGCCGTGGCCTCGTCGAGAGCCGCGACGGATCGGGCACGACCGACGAGCAGAGGCAGGACCATGGTGGGGAAGAAGACGAGGTCCCGTAAGGCCACAGTTGGCAAGCGGGCCGGGACCGAGGGGATAGCGGGAGAGGGGTTCACCTCTTCCATTCATGCCTCCGCGGGAGATTGAGGACTAGGCCTCCTTTTTCCGGGCCTCGTTGTGATAGACGAGGAGGGGCGGGACCCCTTTGTCGACGGCTTCTGGAGTGACCACGACTTCGCGAATGTCGCTACGCGAGGGGAGATCGAACATGACGTCACGCATGACCCCCTCGATCACCGCGCGCAGCCCCCGGGCGCCAGTGCCTCTGACGAGTGCCTTCTTCGCGATGGCACGGATCGCATCGGGGTCGAAGGTGAGTCCGATGCCCTCCAACTCGAGCATCTTGGTGTATTGCTTCACCAGCGCGTTCTTGGGCTCCTGGAGGATCCGGACCAGAGCCTCCTCGTCCAACTCCTCCAGACTCACCATTACCGGGAGCCGTCCCACCAGCTCCGGGATCAGCCCGAACCTCTGGAGGTCGTCGGGCTCGGCGCGCGAGAGGAGCTTGGTTCGGATGACGTTCTCGTCATCGTCTTCCTGCTCATCGAAGCCGATCCTGCGCTGTCCGAGACGAGACTCCACGAGCTTCTCGAGCCCGTCGAACGCGCCGCCGCAGACGAACAAGATGTTTCGGGTGTCGACCTGGATGTACTCTTGCTGAGGGTGCTTCCTGCCACCCTGAGGCGGTACCGACGCGACAGTGCCCTCCAGGATCTTGAGAAGCGCCTGCTGCACCCCCTCACCCGAGACGTCCCGGGTGATCGAGGGGTTTTCGGACTTGCGCGAGATCTTGTCGAGCTCGTCGATGTAGATGATGCCGCGCTGACAATCCGTCACGTTGTAGTCGGCGGCCTGGAGCAGGCGGACCAGAATGTTCTCGACGTCCTCGCCGACGTATCCGGCCTCCGTCAGAGTCGTGGCGTCCGCGATCGTGAAGGGGACGTTCAGCATTCGGGCGAGCGTCTGCGCAAGCAGCGTCTTGCCTACACCGGTGGAGCCCATCAGCAGGATGTTCGCCTTCTCGACCTCGACGTCGTCGAGGATGCCTTGGTGGTTGACCCTCTTGTAGTGGTTGTAGACGGCGACCGAGAGCGTCTTCTTGGCTTCCTCCTGACCGATCACGTACTGATCGAGGGTATCCTTGATCTCGCGGGGAGTGAGCGTTGGAACGGCGGACTCGGGCGTAACCCGGTCCTCGTCCTCCGCGAGGATCTCGTTACAGAGCGCCACGCACTCGTTGCAGATGTAGACGCTGGGCCCGGAGATGAACTTCCGGACGGAGTCCTTGGACTTCCCGCAGAAGCTGCAGCGCAGATGCTTGTCAGTCGACATGGCTTACCCGAACACGTGAGGACACCGGCACTCAGCCGGCGTCTCCTCCCCCGACCTCCGAATCCTTCGGTTTCTCCACCGCGTCCCGGTGCGAGAGCACCCGGTCGATGAGACCATACTCCTGCGCCTCCTCGGGGCTCATGAAGTAGTCTCGGTCGACGTCGTCAGCCACCTTCTCCACCGGCTGTCCGGTGTGCTTGGCCAGGATCTTGTTCAGGCGCTCGCGGATACCCAGGACCTCCTTCGCCGCGATCTCGATGTCGGCCGCCGTCCCCTGATATCCAGATGATGGCTGGTGGATCAAGATTCGCGAGTTGGGCAGGGCGCTTCTCTTTCCGCTGGCGCCGCCCGCGAGCAGCACGGCACCCATCGACGCCGCCATCCCGACGCAGAATGTCGAGACGGGCGCGCGGAGATGCTGCATGGTGTCGTAGATCGCCAGACCCGCATAGACGCTTCCGCCCGGGGAGTTGATGTAGAGGTAGATGTCGCGCTCCGGGTCGTCGGCGTCCAGGAAGAGAAGCTGGGCCACGATGATGTTCGCGACCGTATCGTCCACAGCGCTCCCTAGGAAGATGATCCGATCCATGAGAAGCCGGGAGAAGATGTCGTAACTCCGCTCTCCTCGGCTCGTGCGTTCGATCACGTACGGGGGATATATGGGCATCGCGTTCGATCCGTGGTCCTTGCTTTCGAGTCAGGCGCTCTCAGGCCGACTCGGTGATCTCGGATTGCTCTTCGAGGAAGTCGAAGACCTTCCGCTCGGTAATCTCCCTCTCAAGATGATCGAGTTGCCCCGATTTCTGTAGTCTCGAATACACTTCGGACAGCGTCTTGCCGGTGCGCTCTGCGATTTCCTCGATCCGTGCGTCGACCTCCTCGCCCGAAGCGACCAGCTCGTGTGACTCGGCAATCCGATCGACGACGAGGTGACGCTTCACGGTGTGCACGGCTCTCGTTCTCAGGTGCTCTTTGGCCTCGGCGAACCGATCTGCCGGCAAATCCTCCGGGTCACCGAGCGCGGAGCGGACGTATTGGTCCACCATCGACTCCGGAATGTCGAAGCTGTTGGCTGCGAGGATCTCTTCGACGATCCGGTTGCGCAGCTCCCCCTCGGCCTCGCGCTCGGCTTCCTTGGTCAGGTCTTCGAGAATCTTCTCGCGAAGCTCATCGAGGGTCTCGAACTCCCCTACGGAGGCGGCGAGCTCGTCCGTCAGCTCGGGTAGCTCCAGCCGCTTCCGGCCTTCGAGGTGTATCCTCACCCTCTGCTCTTCGCCCGATCGCTCCTCGTCCTCGACGCCTTCAGGGAAGCGAATGGTGAACTCGCCAGAGTCGCCCACCTCGAGCGTCGAGATCGACGACTCCACGTCCGGGATCGCCTGACCACGGCCGAGGACGAACTCGTAGGGTCGAGGCTCTCCGTCTTCTTCCTCCTCGTCGAGCCGAAGGATCTGAACCGAGACCAGGTCACCCTGCTCGGGATTTCCGCTGTCTTCGGGCACCCACGTGCCCTCCTGTTCGCGGATCCGATCGAGTACGGCGTCGACCTGCTCCTGTCCGACATCCACGGCGGGCCGCTTCAACTTGAACCCACCGATCCTGGCCAGCTCGACTTCGGGCGCGACGTCGAAAGAAATCTGGAACTCGAGGTCGGCTTCCGGCCGATAGTCGACCTCTCCGACTTCTCCTTCGCTGATCGGGCGAAGCGCGCTCTCCTTCAATGCGCCGCGATACGCCTCTCCGATGACCCGGTCGAGCACCTCCTGCTCCAGCGCTCGACCGAAGCGCTTCTCCACGAGGGCCGGTGGGATCTTGCCGGATCGAAAACCCGGCAGCTTCAGCCTCGACGAGAGCTGCTTGACGGCAGCTTGCCGCTCCGCCTGGACGAGGTTGGACGGCACCCTGATGCTCAGCGTACGCCGCCACCGCTCGCCTTCGGCCACCGAGACCTCGAGCTTCGAGATATCCAGCGGCATGGGGGCTCCGGTCGGCAAGATGGCGGGTGAGTGCGAAAGGGGGGACTCGAACCCCCACGGCCAGAGGCCACGAGATCCTAAGTCTCGCGCGTCTACCAATTCCGCCACTTTCGCGGCTCGGACCACGCTCGATCCGCGTGGGGCTCAGAAAAGACAGGCGAAACATAACCGAGGCCGGAAGTGGCATCAACGAGCCTCGAGCGTGCTGGGAACGGAGAAATACTTCAAGGGCCTGAAGCCGCGACTTCGCGGCTCCAGGCCCCTGGTGGAGGCAGCTCCCGAGCCTCGTCGACTCGGTCCTGCGTCCCTGTTACTGAGGAATCCGGAGGTTGACGATTCGTGAAGTACCGTCGGGCGCCCCGATCCGCAGAGAGACGATCTGTCCGGGGGTCACGTCGTTGAGGAGCTGCTCCACATCACTCACATCCTCGACCTCTCGGCGGTTGACGTCCAACAGACGCTGACCGGCACGGATTCCGGCTCTCGCCGCGGGTCCGGCCGGACTGACTCCACTGATGATCAATCCTCCCGGCGAATCGTAGCCGAACCGAGCCGCGGTGGGCCCGTCGAGAGGCATCACGTCGATTCCGATGCGCTGCTGTGAACTCTCGGCCGGCGTGGGGGCCTCCGCGACGCGCGGACCCAATGGGGACGTCCCGAGCTCGACGGTGATCTGTCTGGGCTCGCCGTCCCTGTAGAAGCGCACCTCCACTTCGTCGCCCGGTCTCCTTTGCGCGATCAGAAGCTGAAGCTGACCCGGCCGCTCGACCTCGACTCCTTCGATCGCGACGATGACGTCCTCCTGCTGCAGCCCGGCGCGCGCCGCGGGACCCCCGCCCACCGCATTGTTGACGAGAGCGCCCATCGTTCGCGGGAGACCGTAGTACTCCGCGTCAACGGTCGTGATGTCCCTCATCTCGATTCCGAGATACGCACGTCTCACCTCGCCGAATTGGATCAGGTCCTCCATGATCCGCTTGGCCAGGTCGACGGGAATCGCGAAGCCGTAGCCCTGGTAGTAGCCGGTGCGCGAGGCGATGGCCGAGTTGATGCCGACCACCTGACCACGAAGGTTGACCATGGGGCCACCCGAGTTGCCCGGGTTGATCACCGCATCGGTCTGGATGAAGTCTTCGATCGCAAAGCCGGCGCGCTCATCTCCCTCCCGCAGCAGCTCGCTACCGATGAGCTGCAGAGGCCGACCGATTGCGCTGACTATGCCGGAGGTCACGGTGTAGTCCAGCGGTCGTGACCCGCCTCCCAGACCCGGGTTACCCACGGCGAGGACCCACTCTCCGACTTTCAGGTCGGCGGACGAGCCCAGACTGAGAACGGGAAGCTGCCCGTCGTTGATCTTGATCACCGCGACGTCGGTAGTAGGGTCGGTTCCGACGAGCTCGGCCACATACTCCCGTCGATCGGGGAGGAACACTCGGATGCTCGTGGCATCTCCCACCACGTGGTCGTTCGTGAGGACGTAGCCATCCGGACTCACGATGAAACCGCTGCCGCCCGCCGTTTGGGGGGGGAGCTGGTCGGGCGGTACGGTGTTGGGGTCTTCGAAGAACTGTCGAAACTCCTCGGGGATGGGTAATTGGCTCTGCGCCGCCGCGCTGGCGGGGCGCTCTGCCTCGATCCTCACGACTGCCGGAGTAACCGCTTCGGCGATGTTCACAAACGCCTCGCTCAGATCCAGCGCAGGCTGGATCTGAGCATCCGAGACCTGCGGGATCTGGGTCACTGCGGGCAGGGTCGTCGCCGGAGCGGCCCAACCCATGGCCGACGCGCCGCCGATTCCGAGAACGAAAGCGGCGACCGTGTAAATCACGATGCGTGTCTTGAATCGTAGCGGATCGAACATCTTCGAGACTCCTCCGTCGTTCTCAGCGTGCCAGCTTTTCGCACGCGTACGCTTTCTCGTTCAGGCCACTACTACACGGGCCCTCCGCCCTGGGTCCGCGTGCTCCCTCCTGCATTCGCTCCCGAGGTTCACGTCTTCTCTTCGTCGACGATCTCGAAGTCGGCCTCGACCACATCTTCCTCCGCTTCTTCCGATGCCGGCTCCTCCTCCACCGTCGCTCCGGCTCCGTCCGTGGAGGCCGCCTGAGCCTGGTAGACTTGCTGGCCCGCCGCGCTGAAGGCCTGCATGAGCTCATCGCGGGCCGAGTTCATCTTAGCCGCATCCTCGGATTTCAGAGCCTCCTTGGCCGCCTCCACCGCTTCGTCCAGCCGGCCCTTTTCGGCCTCGCCCACCTTGTCACCCCACTCGCTGGAGTCCTTCTCCACCTGATAGACCAGCGAGTCCAGCGTATTCCGGGCCTCCACCTTCTTCTTCCTCTCCTCGTCATC
>JAHEKL010000071.1 GCA_024638345.1 Gammaproteobacteria bacterium
CAGGATCAGCGGGATCGCCAGGGCCAGCACCTCGGCGTTCGACTGTTGCACGAGCGGTGTGAGCTGAGCGAGGACCGCGAGTGCCGACGCTCCCGCTATCCCCACCGCCAGTCCCCTCGTCACTCGCTCGAGTCGTCCGATCGGCAGCCTCCCCCGCCCGCCCCGGATGAGTGCGACCGCTCCGACCGCGGCCATGAGCGGGCCCAATGGGCTCAGGTGGAAGATGTTCACGTTCCAGTGCGCGAACTCGTGATCCGTGAGCCATGCCAGGACCATCAGGAGTCCGAACGCGCCCGAGACCAGACCCCAGACACCGACCACGGCCCCCAGACTGAATCGCGAGTACCTCCCCCCGGAGCGGGCGCGGGCTGCCAGACCCAGCACGAGCGCTCCCCCACCGAGGCCCAGCATCAGCCAGACGAGGGAGAACGGGGGGGGCGACTCGGGCGTCGGCGAGCGGTCCGCCTCGAAGAGTACTTCCCTCGGCCCGACGAGCGGCGTCGCGCCGCGACCCGCCACCGTTCTCTGAGCACCCTCCAAGGCCTCCATCAGCTCCATCGGGATGAACATCGTCTCCCACAGGGTGCGGGGGGGGTCGCCTCTCACGCCCATCAGGAAGTGCATGCCGACATCGATCCAGGCGACTTCCTGGACTAGCCTCCGGACGTGCCACCGGTAGCTGGTCGGTGTCGTCGCCACGGCGAACTGCTCGCGTATGGCTCCGCCGAGTACCGCATCCAAGAGATCCCGAACGCGGGTCGAGCAGTTGTCCAGGAAGTAGTGGTAGAGGTAGTCCCGATTCTCGGGCTGGAAGTTCAGCCGGATGAGACGATCCAGTTCGGCCGCTTCGGGCTGTGTGAGGAAGACTTCGTTTGCGTAGACGGACCGGTTCGCAGCCCGGTACGCATCCAAGAACGGCGGAAGCGCGGCGGGACCCATCGTATACAGCATGGTTCCCTCGATGAATCGTCGGAAGAAACCTTCCGCCTGGAGGTTGAAGATCCCCCAGTTCCAGGCGAGCTCCTCACCGGTCGCATTGTCCCGGATCAGGAGCGCGTTGTGACCGAAGAGCTCCCAGAGACCATCACCCTGGTCCATGGTGAGCAGAAAGACCTCGTAGCGGTCGTCCTGTACGACACCCGAGCCCTCGACGGCCGTGCTCGCGGCGAGCGGAACAGGATCAGGAACGGCGGAAGCCTCGGCCGGCAGCTGGATGAGCCCCAGGGCGAGACCGGCTGCGAGGGCGATCGGGTACATCGGTGTCTTCCTTGGGCGGGAGATCGGGGCGCCCGTTCGAGCGACGTTTGATCCTCGTTCTGCAGGGTTTGCCGGTCAAGCGACTCACGGGTACGATCTCCCGTTCTCCAGCAAGACCGTGGTGCTTCGAAACCGGGTAGGAACGCGGTGACCCAAGCGATTCTCGACGTACGCGATCTCCGAAAGACCTACGCCGGCAAGGTGCTCCTGGATGGGGTGTCCTTTTCTGTGTCAGAGGGGGAGAAGGTGGGCGTCATCGGCCGCAATGGCTCCGGTAAGAGCACGCTCTTTCGAATGCTGGCCGGGCTCGAGGGGTGTGAGGAAGGAGTGATCGCCCGGAGGAAGAACCTGGTCGTCGGCCATCTGCCTCAAGATCCAGAGATGAACCCCCGCGAGACGGCGATCGAAACGGCGGCCCAAGGGCGAAGGTCCGTCCATGGTAGCGGTGCCGAATGGGAGTGGCGTCATCGGGTCGAACGAGTGCTCACAAGGCTCGGGGTGTCGGGGTGGGATCGTCCGCTCGAGGAGCTGTCCGGAGGCGAGCGCCGTAGGGTCGCATTGGCCCGGACCCTCTTGTCGGAGCCCGATCTCCTGCTGCTCGATGAGCCCACCAACCACCTGGACGCGGACACCGTTCTCTGGCTCGAAGAGACGATCTTCGATTTCCCGGGGGCGTTGCTGGTCGTCACCCACGACCGGTACTTCCTGGATAGGGTCGTCGACCGGATGCTCGAGATCTCTCACGGGACGATGACCTCGTTCGAGGGTGGGTATACGGAGTATCTGGAAGCCCGTGCGGAACGTTCCGCACGGCTGGAAGCGGAGGAGGCCAAACGGGCGCGGTTCTTGGACGAAGAGCTTGCGTGGGCACGTCGGTCGCCACCGGCCCGGACGGGGAAGCAGAAGGCCAGAAGAAAGCGTGCGGCCCGGCTCGACGAGGAGCGCAGGGAAGACGCCCGCTCGAGACCAGGAGATCTGCGGCTCCGTTTCCACGACGCGCCGCGACTCGGAAGCCGCGTGCTCGACATCCACGAGTTGTCGTTCGGATATGGCTCCCAGCCGATCATCGAGGAGTTCTCGGACCAGCTCCTCGCGGGCGAGCGAATCGGGGTGGTGGGGCCGAACGGCTCCGGGAAGACCACGCTCCTCCGACTACTGGTCGGCGAAGAAGAACCCGACGCGGGTCGGGTGGTCTTGGGAGAGAACACCCGGATCGGCTACTTGGACCAAGAGCGAGAGATCGATCCGGGTCGAACCGTCGAGCGCGCGGTCTCGGACAGCGACTGGGTTCAGTTGGACGGACGATCCATCCATGTGCGCGCCTATCTCGACCGGTTCCTCTTCCCGCCGCACGTCCAGCAACAGCGGGTGGGCTCGCTATCCGGTGGCGAGCGGAATCGGCTCCTCCTCGCCCGGCTCCTCCTCGAGGAATTCAATCTCCTGGTCCTGGACGAGCCTACGAACGACCTCGATCTGGACACCTTACGGATCCTCGAGGAGGCGCTCGAATCATTCGAGGGGTGCGTGGTGGTCGTTACCCACGACCGGTACCTTTTGGACAAGCTGGCCAGCTCGCTCTGGGTCTTCGAGGGCGACGGGGTCATCCACAGACACCATGGTGGATGGGACTCCTATCTCGCGCGCAGGGAAGAGGCGCGCCTCGACGCTCTGGCACGCTCGAAAGAGTTGGAGAAGAGCCGGCAGAAAGCGCGCGCGGAGGCGTATCGAAGCCAAAAAGCGGAACGGTCGGATCGGAGGAGGCTCTCCTACAATGAGCAGCGGGAGCTGGAAGGCATGGAGGCCCGCATCTCTGGACTGGAGGCCGAAAGAGATGAACTTTCAGGGCTTCTGGGCGATCCGGAGTTCTACAGGGAAGACCCCGCCCGGGTATCTGGGGTGACTACCCGGTTCAGCCAATTGGAGCAGGAGCTCGAGGCTCTGTACGAGCGCTGGGTCGAGCTGGAGGAGCGGGCCTGAGCAGCACGGAGAGGATGATGAAATACAACACCGACGATACGCGCATCACCGGAATGGAAGAGGTGGATGCGCCCGAGATCCTGTTGCGCGATCTGCCCATATCGGACGCGGCCTCGGAGTTCGTGTTCAATGCGCGTGCGGAGATCAGCGACATTCTGCACGGGCGCGACGATCGGTTGCTCGTGGTGATCGGGCCGTGCTCGATTCACGACCCCGACGCGGCGCTGGAGTACGGTCGCCGTCTCACCGAGCAAGCCGAGCGCTGGAAGGACACGCTCAGGGTCGTGATGCGGGTGTACTTCGAGAAACCCCGGACGACCGTGGGCTGGAAGGGGCTGATCAACGATCCGCATCTGAACGACTCCTTCGCGATCAACGAGGGTTTGCGGATCGCGCGCGGGCTCCTGAGGGATCTGATCGAGATGCGGCTCCCGACCGGAACCGAGTACCTCGATCCAATCACGCCTCAGTACGTGGGGGATCTGGTCTGCTGGGGCGCGATCGGAGCGCGCACCACCGAGAGCCAGGTGCACCGACAGCTGGCCTCAGGACTGTCCTGCCCGACGGGGTTCAAGAACAGCACGTTGGGTTCGATGCAGGTCGCGGTCGATGCGGTCGGATCGGCGCGCAGCTCACACATCTTCCTGTCGGTCACCAAGCAGGGCCACTCCGCGATCTTCTCGACCAGCGGGAACAACGACTGCCACATCATCCTCCGAGGCGGGGAGAGGGGGCCGAACTACGACAGCGGTTCGGTCAAGTCCGCCTCCCAGCTCCTGAAGAAGTCTGGGCTGCCCCCGCACGTCATGGTGGACATGAGCCATGCGAACAGCGGCAAGGAGTTCAGACGTCAGCTGGAGGTTTCGGCCAGCATCTGTCACCAGCTTCGCATGGGCGAGACCGGGATCATGGGAGTGATGGTCGAGAGCAATCTGGTGGAAGGAAAGCAGAGCTTGGACAAGGTGGACGACCTCGTGTATGGACGGAGCATCACGGATTCCTGCCTAGGCTGGGAGGACTCGGTCGGCATCCTCGAGGATCTCGCGGCTGCCGTACAGGCGCGGCGCGAGAAGATCGGAGCGGAAGCGGTCTCCGCCCGATGACGGAACAGCGGGTCGCAGGGTCCCGCGGGGGTCTCAGCGAGCGGATGCTGGCCGTCGTGGTCTACGGACTGTCGGCTGCGGTCTGTCTGCTGGTCCTCGTGCTCGTGACGTCCCCCCGCCTACTCGTGATCGAGGGGTTGGACGTTTCGGGCCTCCCGGCGTTTCACGCGGCGCTGAACGGAACCACCGCGATCCTGCTCCTTGCCGGCTACATGCTCATTCGGTCCCGGAGGATCTCGTCGCACCGAATGGTCATGGTGGGGGCTTTCACCCTGTCCTGCGTGTTCCTCATCTCGTACGTCATGTACCATTCTCAGGCGCCCGAGTCGAGCTTCGGGGGCGTCGGCTGGATTCGTCCCGCCTACTTCTTCGTTCTCATCAGCCACATCGCTCTGGCCCCGGTCGTCCTGCCTCTGGCGCTCTACGCGGTCATCCGAGCGCTGAGGGGGGAGTTTCCCCGACACCGGAGAGTGGCCCGCTGGACCTTCCCCGTCTGGCTCTACGTCTCGGTGACCGGGGTCATCGTCTATCTGATGATGGCGCCCTACTACGAGTTCTGAGTGGGTGGGGAGGGTTGGACCCGGGCTTCCGCCTCGGGCGCACGGGCGCGCAGCACCTCGACGCGTCGGTCTCCCGTGATTAGGCGAATGCCTCTTTGATAGGTCACGTAAGCCCATGTCCACTGTAGCATTACCAATAGACGATTACGAAAACCGATGAGATAGAAGATGTGCACCAGAACCCAGATCAGCCAAGCGATCAGACCAGACAGGTGGACCCTGCCGATCCGAGCGACGGCCGCGGCCCGACCGATCGTCGCGAGGTCACCCTTGTCGAAGTAGCGGAACTCGGCTCGTGCGTCGCTGGAGAGATCCGCCCGGATCATGCGAGCGGCATGCTCCCCCATCTGTATCGCTCCCTGGGCGACTCCGGGGACGGGTGATCCGTCGGCTCGATCGAGGCTCGCGAGGTCGCCCACGACGAAGACGTTCGGCTGTCCCGGGATCGAGCAGTCCGGCTGCACCCGCACCCGGCCGGCGCGATCGGTCTCCACGCCCAGGGTGGCTCCGAGGGGCGACGCGGAGACGCCTGCGGCCCAGAACACATTCCTCGTCCCGATCCGCTCCTCGCCGATGCGCACGCAGTCGTCACGGATGTCGGTGACGAGCGCCCCGGTACGGACCTCGACTCCGAGCTGCTCGAGCTGCCGGTGCGCCCGGCGGGAGAGGTCGGGCGGATAGCCCGGAAGCACGCGGTCGACCCCTTCGAGGAGCAGGATGCGTGTCGCCGTCGTGTCGATCGAGCGAAAATCCTTCGGCATGACCTGACGCGCGATCTCGGCCATCGCACCCGCGAGCTCCACCCCCGTCGGGCCCGCCCCCACGATCACGAAGGTCAGGAGCAGCTGGCGGGCTTCAGGATCCGCCTCCCGCTCTGCGGCCTCGAAGGCGAGCAGGAACCGGCGCCGGATTTCGGTCGCATCGTCGATTGTCTTGAGTCCGGGGGCCACACCGGACCACTCGTCGTGTCCGAAGTAGGCATGCGTGGCGCCGGAGGCCAGCACGAGATAGTCGTAGTGGAGACGCACACCGTCCTCCAACTCGACCACCTGAGAGGCGACGTCGACCCGCAACGCCTCCCCCATCCAGACTTGGGCGTTCTTCTGTTTACGGAGGATCGTGCGGATCGGGCTGGCGATGTCGGCCGGGGAGAGCGACGCCGTCGCCACCTGATAGAGCAGAGGTTGGAAGAGGTGGAAGTTCCTGCGATCGACGAGGGTCACACGGACGGGCGCCCTGCGGAGCGCCCGCGCACAACTCAACCCTCCGAAACCACCACCGACCACGACGACATGGGGGAGCTTCGCCTGAGGGCTCAGGCCTTCTCCACCTCGAGGTAGATCCACCAGTTGGACATCCGCTCCGGATCGCTCGATCCCTCGTCACCAGGGTGGTACAGGCCGATCCACTCGGAGGGGTCGCCGTGGAACACGCGGTGATACCGCTCGAGTTGATCGTTCGGCCCGACGAGGTCGAGCTCCTCACCGAGAATCTCGACCTCGAGGTGGTCGTCCACCTCGCCCTCGAACAGGGTCTTGTCGAGCTTGAGGCGGTTCCAGGCGGGGTTGTCCATGACCTTGTAGTGGTCCTGCTCCCCGGGAAGCACCGTTCGCTGCTCGATTCCCCCACGGTTCCGGCTCTTCACCGTGGCCGTGAATCGGAACTCGCCCTCGTCCTCCCAGGCCGGCTCGAGATTGTCGTGGATCTGCACCATTCGAAGGATCACACGGATCCGAGCCCCGTTTGCATCCGGCATTGTTCCGTCCTCTCTGACTCACGTTTAGGGGGTTCTGGCGCCCGTCTCCCCAGTCGATCGGCCCGCTCGCTGAAACCCGCCTCGCAAGCAGCGAAGCGGCGCCGGCCATTATAGTGCGGAGATCGTTCGATTGTCCAGAACAAACGGGCTTCTTCGACCGTCCGGGGGCGGTGGGTCTCCCCGGGGTCGGCGGCCGATCACGACCGGCGTTCCGGCTTGTTGTCCGGACGCACAGCCCGCATGTTCACGGCGTGAGTCACCCGGAGCTTCGAGAGATCGCCGAATCCCGTTCGAGCGCACAACCCGCGGAGCCCGAGCCGCTCGTGACCCGTGCGGTGACGGGCCTCGCGGGCTGGGCGGTCTCGATCTTCCATCAGGTAGAGGTCCGAGGAGGACCCATCCCGAATGGCCCGGTGATGGTCGTGGCCAACCATCAGAACGCACTCATCGATCCCCTGGTGATCTTTCGCGTCGCTGGGCGGCCGACGCGACCGCTCGCGAAGGCGCCACTGTTCGATCAACTCGTGCTCGGGATGGTCCTTCGCGGGCTCGGAGGTCTGCCCGTCTACCGAAGACAGGACGACCCGACGCAGATGCACCGCAACGAGGACACCTTTCGGGCTGCGATCGACTCACTTCTTCGTGGAGACGCGCTCCAGATCTATCCCGAGGGACGGAGCCACTCCGAGCCCGGCATCGAGAGGGTGCGGACCGGCGCGGCTCGAATCGCCCTGGCGGCCGAAGCCGAGCGAGGTGGCGAGCTGGGACTTCAGATGGTCCCGATTGGGCTGACGTGGGAGCAGAAGCACCAATTTCGCGGACGGGTACTGGCCGAGATCGGCGAGCCGTTTCCCGTGCGGCCATGGCTCACGCCGGAAGGGGCGGAAGACGTGGAGGCGGTGCGCTCTCTCACCGGCGAGATCGCGGAGCGGCTCGAGCGTCACACGCTCGTTCTCCAGAGCACGGACGACTTGGAGCTCCTCACCGCAGCCGACCGCATCTACAGCCGGGAGAAGGCACTCCACGGGTATCGTGAGCACGATCCGTTGGTCGACCGTGTGCCCAGACTACGGCGGTTCGCCGAGGCGCTCGAGTGGCTGCGGACCGGTGACCCTCGGAGGTACGAGGCATTGGCCGGGAAGGTCTATCGTGTGGACCGGGTGAGCCGCGCACTCGGGGCCGAGGTTGGCGTGATCCCACCCCGCTACCCCTTCCGCTCGGTCGCTGAGTACACCGTTCGCGAGGGCCTGGCGCTCCTCGTCGGCTTGCCTCTCGCGCTTCTGGGGAGCGTCGTCTGGTATCCCACCTGGTTCGTTGCGAGATGGGTGGTCGCGTGGATCCGGCCGGAGCGCGAATCCATCGCCACGTACAAGCTCGCGATCAGCTTCCTCATGGCCCCCCTGACGATCGTGCTCATGGGCGCCCTGGGCTTCCTCGTGGCAGGCGTCGCCGGGGCCGGCGTGGCCCTGCTCGGAACACCGCTCCTCGGACTGGTCGCCCTGGCCTGGCGAGAGCGCTGGAAGCGCGTTCGACAGGACGCCGCGATCTTCCTGAGGGTCCTGACCCGACCGCGGCTTCGCAGCCGGCTCGCGAGCGCACGAGGTGAGCTCACACGCGAATTCGACGACGTGCTCGAGCGGATGATACGATGATCCAGAAGTCCCGTGTCCGTCTGGTCGCTGCCACCGCAGCGCTCCCGCTCGCCGCGGTGGTGATTCTGGCGGGCCCGAGGGCGCGCGTCGACTCCTCTTACGAGCCGCCGGATGTTCCCCACGGTGAGGTGGAGCTCGCCGGGCACGTCGCCGCCGGAGAGTCGGTCTTCGACGATCTCGTTCCGGGCACCGAGAAGAGGATCATATGGGCGGATCCCGAGCGCCCCGCTCGCACGGAGCTCGCGGTCGTCCAGCTACACGGTTTCTCCGCGACTCATCGAGAGACCGCGCCCTTGACCGAGGAGCTGGCCCGGGGGCTCGGAGCCAACGCCTTCCTGACCCGCCTCTCGGGGCACGGCCGCTCGCCGGAGGCCCTCGGTCGGACCCGAGCCCGCGAATGGCTACAGGATGCCGCCGAGGCCGTCGAGATCGGGAGCCGTCTGGGAGAGCGCGTGATCCTGCTCGGGGTCTCCACGGGCGCCACGCTGGCCACCTGGGCGGCCGCCCAGCCCGAGTGGCGCGACGACATCGCCGCGCTTCTGATGATCTCGCCGAACTACGCGCTGAACGACTCCCGTGCCTGGATGCTGACGGCTCCGTGGGGGGGGCGCCTCGCCCGCCTCGTCCAAGGGGACGAATACGGCTTCGAGCCGTCGAACGAGCTTCACCGACGCTACTGGACCGAGCGATATCCGGTGGAGGTCCTGACCGAGCTCGGGGCGCTCATCGAACTGATCGACGAGGAGTTGCTCGCGTCCATCGGCGCCCCGACCCTCATCTTCCTCTCGCCCAACGATCGTATCATCGATCCCGAGGCCGTTCGCGATGCCATGGGACCACTCGGAGCCTCCCACAAGGAGTTGGTCTCGGTGACCGAGGTGGAGGACGCCTCGAACCACGTCCTAGCGGGGGACATCCTCTCGCCGGGCACGACGGCGTCCGTGGCCGCCCGCATGCGCCTGTTCGTGGAGACCCGAGTACGGTGACCCGTCCCAAGATCCTGATTCTCGCGCGTCATGCGAAGTCCAGCTGGGAGGATATCGGCTTGTCCGACCACGATCGCCCGCTCAATCCGCGTGGGAGACGGGACGCGCCACGGATGGCCGATCGGCTGGCGGAGCGGGGTCCATCGCCCGAACGCATCGTCTCGAGCTCCGCGGTGCGGGCGCGCGCGACCGCCGAGGTGTTCCTCGACCGACTGGGACTGAGTTCCGAGGACCTGGTCATCGAGCCCGCGATCTACGGCGCGGACTGCGCGGACCTCATCGAGATCATTCGGTCGCTCGACGACCGCTACGACTGCATCATGCTCGTCGGTCACAACCCGACGTTCGTCGAGGTCGCGGGCCGACTGGATCCGGGCTGTGTGGGGCACCTGCCGACCTGTAGCGTAGTCACTCTGGAGCTGGACGGCGGAGGCTGGAGCGACGGGCGGGAGGGAGCCTTTCGCCTGCTGGACTTCGACTATCCGAAGAAGGACCGGGACTCCGCCTGACCCCCCACGTGCCGGGGCCAAAGAGCAGGGAAGACCCACCACGCCGGGGTCAGGCCTCGGTGAGCAGCCCCTTGAACCTCTCCACGAGCTCGACCGGTGTCGGGTCCACGCCTCGAAGGAGGGCGCCGTAGTAGGAGATCCAGTCGGCGAGGGTCAGCGCGGCGAACACCCGCTCCAGCCGATTGGAACCGGACATCTCCCAATCCACGAAGGTCATGTGCGGGCCTGCGAGCACCGAGTCGAGAACCTCGTACCTCCGGTGCACCCGGGGATGACTGCCCGGGTCCCGTAAGTACACGATCGAGAAATCCTCCTGGGCACCCGAAAGACCGATCATCTCGTTGTGATTCGCTTCCGGCAGCGCATTGAAGAAGGCCGGGCGCTTTGCGTTCTCGTTGTACTTGATCTTGGCGATCCGAGCGACCGACAGCAGGTGGATCTCGTCCGTGTAGAAGATCGGCACTCGACCTTCCAGCGCGCGTGCGATGCGCTCACCCTCATCGCGCAGCTCGAGGGATCCGAGGAAGTCGGCGAGTCGAACGAACTGCTCGAAGTCCACGTCCGAAAAGCCAGCCGCGTCGATGAGCCTGGCGAGGTAGGTCACGATGTACCCACTCGCCGATCGGGGCTGAAAGCCGTCCGGCTCTCGATGAGCCGGGATCGTGACGGTGGGGATGCTCCGCTCCTCCCCGATCCGGGACAGCTCTCCGCCTGCGGTCACGATGGCGACGTCCCGAGCGCTTCCGGGAAGGGCCCGTAGAGGCTCCACGACTTCCTCGGTGTTTCCCGAGAAGGAGCTGAAGATCAGCAGGCGTCGGTCCGTCGTGGGGCGGGGAAGGTGGTAGTGTCGGCACACCCCGATCGGTCTAGGCAGACGATCTTCCAGGACGTCGTTCAAGATATCCACCGGGAGCGCCGAGCCTCCCATCCCGACCACGACGACCTCCCCGACTTCCCGAGGCGGAAGCTCCGGGAAGTCGGGGTCGCTCAAGGCGAACGCGACCTGAGCGCCCGTGCCCTCGATCACTCGGGCCATGTTGGAGCGGTCCCATCGCGAGGCTGCCTGGCGCAGGTCGCTCAGGTCGTTCGTATCGGCGATCATCTTCGGGGTCAGTCCGAGGCAAAGCTCAGCTTGAAGCCGTCCGGGTCGGTGACCGAGAACGCCTTCCCGCCCCAGGGCAGTGGCTCCGGCTCGCTGTCCAGGGTGATTCCCGCGTCCTTGGCCTTCTGCG
>JAHEKL010000336.1 GCA_024638345.1 Gammaproteobacteria bacterium
GGGCGAAGCGGAGATCGGGGCGGTCCACGCCGGACTGGAGTGTGGAATCATCGGAGAGAAGTACCCTGGAATGGACATGATCTCGTTCGGGCCCCAAATCGACTTCCCGCACTCTCCCGATGAGCGCGTGAAGGTCGCTTCCGTGGCCGAGTTCTACGAGGTCCTCACGGCCGTCCTGGAAGAGCTCGGCTGAGAGAATCGGGGAGGAATGGCATTCAGTCTACAGCCCGTGACTCGAATCGATTATCTTCTCCTTGAGCTGGCAAACGTGCTATGAAGGAGGCTGGATGCTGAAGAAGGGGGAAGTGCTGGGGGTCTGGGTGTGGGGCATCGTCGTATGGGCGATTCTGGCGTTCGCTTTTGGGGATTTCTGGTGGTTTCGTCCCCTGTATCGTCAGTTCTTCTAGGCCAGGTGACGCATGTCCGTCGTCTCCGGGACCCTGGAGTATGCCACCACCCGTGACACGGACGTTCTCGATGTCACCCCGGAGGCCGCCGAGTTCGTCCGGGCACACGGTGTTGCAGATGGCATTCTCCTCGTCTTCACTCCGGGTTCGACAGCCGGCGTCACGACGATAGAGTTCGAATCCGGAGCGGTCTCCGACCTCAAGCGCGCACTGGCTCGCCTCGCGCCCGCGGACCAGGAGTATGATCATAATCTGCGCTGGGGCGATGGGAACGGACACTCTCACGTTCGGGCCGCGCTGCTCGGTCCGTCGCTCGCCATACCCGTCAAAGACGGCCGACTGGATCTGGGAACATGGCAGCAGATCGTACTGTGTGATTTCGACAATCGTCCGCGGCAGCGGCGTCTTACCCTGCAACTGCTGGGTAGTTGAGGATCACGGCGCTGGACGGAGGGTCGAGACGATGCCATCTTCTTGTGGCATTGGCGGTAGCGACCATTCCATGTCACTCGCCGAGGAGGACCCGATGGCCGAGAGGAACCGTAAGAAGACCTATCTGATCCTGATCGCAGTCCTGCTGGTCATCCTGCTGATCACCTTTATCTGACGCGTAACCGCGAGAACCGGCGGCGGACCTCCCCTGGCCTCGTCGCCGACTCCACCCGCCGGTCAGGCCCTTTCGCGCGACGCGGTGCCGCGTCGCAAGACAAACCACGCCATGATCCCGAGTATCGCGCCGATCGTCGCAAGGGAAAGCACTTCCTGGACGAAATGCGGCAGGTCGGGTGCGAAGCCCTCGATGCGCTGGCCACCCCGGAGGCCGACCCACAGAGCCAGCACCACTCCAGTGAGTCCACCCCCACCCACCAGACCCGAGCCGAACAGCACTCCCTGCTCCCGGCGTCGTTCGGCCTCTGCGGGCTTCTGTTTGCGGGTCAGCATGTACCTGAGCAAGCCTCCCGCGAAGACCGCGGCCATCGTTTCCAGGGGAAGATAGACGCCGACCGCGAACGCCAGGACCGGCATCTTGAAGGCCGATGCGATAAGGCCGATCGCGACGCCGGCCACGATCAGCATCCACGGCAGGTTTTGGTCGAGCACACCATCGATCACGAGCGCCATGAGGGTCGCTTGCGGGGCAGGGAGCTCCGGCCCACCCAAACCTCCGGGGACGTTGTACTGCAGAAGCATCACGACGAGTACCACGACCCCGGCCGATGTAATCACCCCGATGAGCTCGCCGATCTGCTGGTAGCGGGGTGTGGCCCCAAGGATGAACCCCGTCTTGAGGTCCTGGGACGTGTCACCTGCGATCGACGCTGCAATGGCCACGGCGGTTCCCACCATCAGGGCGGTCGCCTTGCCGGCCATGTCCGTCCAACCGAAGGCCAGAAATACGAGACTCGTGCCGAGAAGCGTGGCGATCGTCATTCCCGACGTAGGATTCGAAGTGACCCCGACCAGGCCGACGATTCGCGAGCTTACCGTCACGAAGAAGAACGCGAATACCGCAATCAACAGGCTGGCCACCGCGCGCACGGGAATCGAATCGAGGTATCCGAGTATTCCGGGGACGAAGGTCATGACCGCCATGATCGCCACGATGATGATGACCACGGTGCGGGGAGAGAGGTCCCGGTCAGTCCTGTCCACCGCCTGAAACGCATCCGAGGCCCGCCGGGAAATCTGCTGGACGCCCAATCGAAAGGACTCGATCATCGTGGGGATCGAGCGGATCAATGTGATCAAGCCTCCGGTCGCGACGGCCCCCGCACCGATATAGCGTACGTAGCGGTTCCAGATTTCATCCGTGGTCATGTCCCGGATCAGCTTCACGGTCTCCGGGTAGAGCGGTTCGGTGAGGCCCGATCCCCACAGGTAGATGGCCGGGATGATGATGAGGGCCGAAAGCACGCCACCCGCTACCATCACGGTGGCAATTCGAATCCCGAGGATGTAGCCAACACCGATCAAGGGAGGAGAGACGCTGATCGTGACCGCCGCTCGCGCAGGGAGACCGACTTCGAAGACGCCGCGAACGAGTTTGAGGCCGTCAGTGAGGAGCTTGAACGCCATTCCCACGCCGATTCCCCAGAACACTCCAGCGGCCTGCGCCCCTCCTTCCTCTGCCGCGACCAGTACCTCGGCGCAGGCCATCCCCTCCGGATACGGAAGACTCCCGTGTTCCCGCTTGATCAAGAAGCTGCGAAGGGGGATCATCGACACGACGCCGATCAGCCCACCGCACATCGCGAGAAGGGATACCTGGAGCCATTCTGGATTCAGCCCCCAGATGAACAGGGCTGGAATCGTGAACAGGACCCCCGAGGCGACCGAAGAACTCGCAGAACCCACCGTCTGCGACATGTTCGTC
>JAHEKL010000337.1 GCA_024638345.1 Gammaproteobacteria bacterium
TTCGTCATTTCGTTCGCGATCCTGCTTTTTCTCCTCGCTGCGATCCTGGTGCCCCACCGTCTTGAAGGCGTGGGTGATTCCTACATCTATTTCATGGAGGGGCGTCGGTGGTTCTTCGGAGCCAATATTCTGGCGGTGGTCTTTGACGTCTTCGACACCCTCCTCAAGGGGCTAGGCTACTCAGCCCTTCCTGCGGCAATGTGGATGTCAGCCGTCTACGTGCTGGCGGCGTTGGCGGCCTTATCCTCGGATCGACGGACGGTCCAATTGGCTGCGGCGACCATTTCCTTCGTGTTACAGATCGTCTACATGTTCCAGCAACTGGGAGTGCTCGGGGGCTCGTAGGCGTCGTGCCGCCTAACAAGCAATTGCTGCAGTCGCGGGTTAGCCGCAGGGCGACGGGCCACTCGCCTTCAGCTCGCACCCCTTGTTGGGAAGGCGGGCCGCGCAGCAGAATCGCAGAACCGTTAGGCCGCGCAATGGCATCACGGATCCGCCAGATCCATCGGATGCACGGAGTTCGCTGATGTCCGTACCCGCCGTCTTCTTTGCCTTCGCGAACGACCCAGGTTCACACCTGGGACTGCTGAAGCAGGAAGCGTCGTCCGTGCGGGAGGTATTCCGTCCACTGGTGGAGCACGGGCAACTCGAGTTCTGTCACGATGAAACCGCGACCAGCGACGAGGTCTTTGAGGCTCTGGCGAGGCTAGCGGGTCGTCTACAGGTGTTCCACTACGCGGGGCATGCCGGCGCCTCCAGCCTGAAGTTGGAAGGAGGCGCAGCCTCGGCGAGCGGGGTAGCTCAGCTGCTGGGTCGTGAGGAGGGCTTGAAGCTCGTCTTCCTCAACGGCTGCGGAACGAAGCCCCAGGTCGAGGCCCTGTGGAACGAGGGCGTACCTGCGGTGATCGCGACAAGCGTACCGATCGAAGACAAGAAGGCTGCGGTGTTCTCTTGGGCCTTCTACCAGTGCCTGGTCCACGGGTTGACTCTGAAGGAAGCGTTCGTCCGCGCGGGGATCCGTCTCCGAATGGACTACGGCGATGATGTCCGGGTCGGACAGGTCCACCGCGCCGTCGAGCTCGTCTCAGCCCCCAACCAAAACACGCCGGACGGCGCGGCGCCGTGGGATCTCTGGATGAACCCGGATGGTCCGTCCGACGTGGCCGGCTGGCGGCTCCCTCGGGTCACCGAGTCGCTCTCGGGGGACGCAGCCGCCGCACAGCAAGCCGGTCCCGACCGGGCGTTGCCAACCCCGCTGGACGAGCCGGTGGAGACGCGTGCCGACGACGAGATCAGGCTGACGTCTGAGTACACACCGGGTCTCCGCGGAGTGAAGCTGTGTCTGAGACTCGAAGGCAAGAAGATGTGGTGGAAGCGCGTCGAGATCGGAGACCCCGAACGCAAGCTCGACAAGACCGAGTTCCGTCCAGGCATCGAGGGAGAGGGACCCGGCCTCAAGGAGTGCATGGTCGTCCATCCGGCGCGGCCCGTGATTCTCTATTTCCGAAAGGCCCGGACTTTCGGCTTAAAGGCGGGGTCGGTCAACGAGGTGTTCAGGGACCTGACCGAGTACGATGGGCACACGCTCACCTTCAGCTGGATCTCAGATTGAGCGGCGACTCCGACCGAGGCCTGGCCCTCGCGATCATCCAGCTATTCCCGACCTACCCCTTGCCGGCGCAGCCTAACAAGCGATTGCTGCTGACGGCCCAGCAGTAGTCTCGCGCGCTCCGCGCGCCCCGCCTACGATGTCCGCAGCAGAATCGCAGAACCGTTAGGCATGGCTTAGTGGAGGCCCATTATCGGGGCGACCAGGATCACTCCCATCGACCTTGGCTTCGATACCTGCTACGTGCTCGAAGCCGAGGGTTGTATCCTCATCGATGCCGGCCAGCCGAAGAAGAAGCGCGTATTCACCGAGGGTCTTGAGCGAGCTGGCATCCGTCCGGAAGACATCTCGGTCCTTCTCCTGACACACGCGCATTGGGACCACATGGGCTCTGCCTCTGATATCCGAGGCCTTACCGGTGCGTCCCTCTGGGTTCACGAGGCCGAGGCTGAGTGGGTACGCTCCGGCGCCCCTCCCCTTCCGCCAGGAGTGACACCCTGGGGACGGACCTTCATGGCCGTGCATCGTCTCGTCATGCCCTTGATCAACGTCCCGCCCTCGAACGTTGACCACGTACTCGGGGACGACCCGCGACGCCTCGATGACTACGGCATCCCCGGGGTCATCGTGCATACGCCCGGCCATTCACCTGGGTCTATATCCGTGATCCTTGACTCCGGTGAAGCTTTTGTCGGTGACCTCGCCATGAATCGGATGCCACTGTGTCGTTCTCCGTCGCTCCCCATCTTCGCTGACGATCCCGAGCAAGTGAAGACTAGTTGGGAGCGATTGCTCGAGCACCCTGTCAGGAGAATCTACCCGGCCCATGGGGCAGCCTTCGACACTGAGGTAATCCGCAGGGCGCTCGATGCCTAAAGCGATGGCTGCTGACGGCCAAGCAGTAGTCTCGCGCGCTTCGCGCGCCCCACCTACGATGTCCGCAGCAGAATCGCAGAACCGTTAGATGGCACCACGGGAGAGCGGGATGGCGCTCACGGAAACGCTTCGTTGGCGGTCGGCGGTGGTCGAAGGCTTCGCGGTGTTGGTCGGAATTCTACTCGCCTTTGGAATCGACGCCGCCTGGGACGCTAGAGGCCAACGCGAGGAGACGCGCGAGCACATCGCGGCGATTCGCACCGAGCTCGAGTCGAACCGAGAGCAAATCCATTCC
>JAHEKL010000072.1:0-1048 GCA_024638345.1 Gammaproteobacteria bacterium
ACCCGGCGGCCTCACAATCCAGTGCGACCCGACCCGAACCCTCGAGTTCGGACCTGACGGCTTCGAGGCCCGCCCCGTCGTCTACGTATAGAAACTCCATTCCCTTGCAGAGCGACTCCTTCCAGAGACTCGAACCCTCGACCGGGAGCGCTGCCTGCGACGCCCCGGGGGAGTGTCCGACCAAGATCGTGGTGACAGTACTGTAAATACCCGCGAAAACCCGCTTAGTTCCGCTGATTTCGGCCTTTTTCGGCGGGTTGCACATGCGTGAAGGGAAGACGAACTTCGAGGTCGGCCGTGCCCCCTATCCCCGAGCCCCGTTTAATCAAGTGCTCCGAACCAAGGTTGTCTGCACCCTGGGACCCGCGACGTCCGACCCCGAGGTGATTGAGGATCTCGTGAGGGGGGGCATGAACGTCGCGCGTCTGAACATGGCGCATGGCGATCAGGCCGCGCACCTCGGGATGATCGAATCGGTTCGGGTCGCCGCGCGGACCGTGGGTCAGTCGGTCGCGATCCTGGCGGACCTCAGCGGACCGAAGATCCGAGTGGGCCTCATGGACCAGCAACTCCACCTGAATCCAGGCGACGAAGTCAGGATGGCCTTCGAGGATCACGCGGATTCGACCATGATCCCCACCACCTATCGGAGCCTGGTGAGCGATCTGGAGCATGGGATTCGCGTCGCCATCGACGACGGCTTGATCGAGCTGGAGTGCCTCGAGGTAGAGGGCGAAGAGGCGGTCTTTCGAGTTCGCCGCGGGGGCGTGGTTCGGAGCAACCAGGGAATCAACATCCCCTCGGGGACGCTTTCGGCATCGAGTCTGACACCCAAAGACCTCGAGGACCTGGAGTTCGCTCTCGGGGCGGGGGTCGAATACATCGGGATGTCGTTCGTGCGAACCGGATCCGATGTGGCCGATCTCAAGGGCCACGTTCAGGGCCGTGCATTGGTCGTGGCCAAGATCGAGATGGCCCGAGCTCTCGCGGCGATCGACGAGCTGCTCGAAGAGTCGGACATGGTGATGATCGCGCGAGGCGACCTAGG
>JAHEKL010000072.1:1058-10985 GCA_024638345.1 Gammaproteobacteria bacterium
AGCTTCCCTTCGAAGAGGTGCCTCTCGCGCAGAAGCGGATCATTCAGCGGGCCAATTTCCACGGCCGACCCGTGATCACGGCGACGCAGATGTTGGAGTCGATGATCGAAAACTCGAGGCCGACCCGTGCGGAGGCCTCGGACGTAGCCAACGCCGTGCTGGACGGCACCGATGCGGTCATGCTCTCGGGCGAGACGGCGATGGGTCAGTACCCACTCCTCGCATTGGACGCGATCTGCCGAATCGTATCCGAGATCGAGGGAAGCGGTGTGTTGCACGCAGGCCCACGATACCTTGGGAACCCGACGCACAAGGATCGGTCCGGGGCGAGTCCGACGGAGCACGCCATCGCGCTCGCAACAGTGAACGCCGTCCGTCATCTCGGAGCGCCGGCGGTGCTCGTCCTGACGTCGAGCGGGTTCTCGGCACGTCTCGTATCCTCTCATAGGCCCCCTGTCCCGATCTTTGCCGTCACCACGGATCCACGCACGTGCTCGCAGCTTTCCGCCGTCTGGGGCGTCCAGCCCGTCCTCGCTCCAAAGGAGCGGGTCACGTACAAGTCCCTGACGGATTTTGGAAAGCGGGCGATTCTAGACTCCAAGATCGGAGCGACCGGGGAGAGCATCGTGGTGACCGCAGGCGTCCCGTTCCACCAGCCGGGTACCACCAACACGCTGCGAGTGGAGCGACTCTGATCGTCGATCGGCACGACGGCCCAACCTCTCGTCTTCGAAAGGGTCAAGCGCCGTGAAGCTCACCTTCCTGGGCACCGGCACCTCGTTCGGAATACCCGTGGTCGGGTGCGGGTGCGAGGTCTGCTCCTCGAATGATCCCAGGGACCGACGCGGCAGACATGCGGCGCTGCTTTCGTGGGGTGACGGGGGAAGCGTCCTCGTCGATACGCCACCGGAGCTGAGACTACAGCTCCTCAGAGAGGGTGTGGATGCGATCGACGCCGTATGGTTCACGCACGTTCACGCGGACCATCTCCACGGAATCGACGATCTTCGCATCTTCTCCCTTCGCAGCCGGCGCAGCGTTCCCGGGTTCGCCTCGATGGAAACGCAGGCCGTGCTGACCCGGAGGTTCGACTACATCTTCGATCCTTCCGTGCGACCCGACGCGGGATCCTCGAAGCCTCAGATCGCCTTGCACCCTCTCGAGCCCGGCCAGCCGGTGAAGCTGGCGGGCCGAGAGTTCGTCCCGCTCGAGTTGCCCCACGGCTCGGTTACGGTGTTGGGATTCAGAGTCGGTGGTCTCGGGTATGTGACTGATGCCAAGCAGCTTCCGCCCAAGACGTTGACGGCGTTGGAGGGCGTCGAGGTCCTGGTCTTGAATGCGCTCTGGTGGGGTAATCCTCATCCCACGCACTTCAACGTCGAGGAAGCGTTGGAGACCGCCGAGAGGCTGGGAGCGCAGAAGACCTTTCTGACGCATCTCACTCATCGAGTATCTCATCGAGAGATGGCAGAACGGCTTCCCGACCGTGTCTTCGCCGCGTACGACGGTCTCACGGTCGAGATCGCCGAAAGGGGCTAGGTGTCGACGACCCTCGAACGAATCCCGGTTCGGCCCCGCGGGAGGTGGGAACTCCGCTCGCACAGGCCTGTATTCCCAGCCGAGCCCTGCGCTGCGTCGGCCCTTTCGAGAGCGCAATCGGGACACCCCACTTCGACCCATACGAGGACCTGGAATGAGAGACCGCGACGAGATCCCCTATATCGTTGTTGAGAGAGACAGCGGTGGCGTAGGCGCCTTCCTCCTCGGGGCGGTCCTGGGTGCCGGGGTTGCGCTCCTGATGGCCCCTCGCACGGGCGAGGAGACACAGCAGGAGATCAAGGAGAGAGCGGCCCGTCTCAAGGACACCGCGGAGCAGAGGGTTCGCGAGGTGCAGCAGCAGCTCGAGGAGCGTCTCGAGCAAGCGCGTAGCGAGGTGCTGCAACGGGTCGAGGCGATTCGGGAGGCGGTGGACTCCGGCCGCGAAGCGGCCCAGCAGGCGAGGACCGAGCTCGAGGGACGCATCGAGCGATCGAAAGCCGCCTATCGGGCGGGGGTCGAAGCCGCGCGTGAAGTCGCCCGGGATGAGGAGGAGGACGAGGTCTGACCCTGACGGGTGGGGACGAGGGGGCCGACGCGCAGGGTCGAACGGGACGAGCCAAGAGGGAGCCCGTCGCGTTCCTGACGGACCTCGGTAAGGTCGTTCTGCGCAGCGACCTCTTCTTCTGGGCTGGCGCAGTCACGTTCAATGTTCTGGTCGGCGCGATCCCCCTGTTTCTCCTCGTCGCCGGAATCGCTGGGTTTCTACTCGATTCGCGACCCGGTCAACCAGTCGGGCTGATCGACCTCCTCATCTCCTACCTCCCGACCGTGCAGGGCGACATCGAGCTCTCCGAGGCCGTGAGACAGGTACTCTCCGGTCTCGTGGAAGAGCGCGCCTCGTTCTCGCTGGCGGGCGCGGTCATCTTCTTGTGGATCTCCACAAGGCTGGTCGCGACTCTCCGAGTGGTGCTCCGCGAGGTCTTCAACCTCGACACCGACCGAGGAATCATTCAGGGCAAGCTGTTCGATCTCTACGTGGTCGTTCTCGCCGGGATCCTTCTCCTGCTGAATCTCGGGGTCACCATAGGCGTGGAGACCCTGCAAGCCATCGGGGTCGAGCGGTTGGGGATAGGGGGCGGAGTGACCGCGCTCTTGCAGACCGCAGTCGGGTACCTGGTTTCGTTCGTCTCCGCCTGGGTCTTGTTCTTTCTGCTCTATTGGTACCTGCCCGCACGAAAAATCCCCTTTCGCAGCTCCGCTGTGGGAGCCACCTTTACCGCAGTGGCATACGAGTTGCTGAAACTCGGGTTCACGTGGTACGTGACTTCCGTCGCGAACTACTCGAACCTGTTCGGAAGCATCGGGGTGGTCGTGATCTTGTTGCTGTGGATCTATTACAGCTCCGCAGTGTTCATTCTGGGCGGACAGATCGCGCGGGTCCACGAGGTGAGGAGGCATGCGAGAATGGAGGATCCAACGGATATGAGAGGCGGACGCAAAGGGCTCGAGGCGGGGGTGGGGAGCGCGCTATCGCTTCTTGTGGTCTTCTTCTTGATTCAGCCAGCGACGCTGAGCGGCCAGTCGATCGCACCGTTCGGTGGAAACGGGAACATCCCCGGCTTTCTGAACGGGAGCGAAGGGGTCGTGTTCGCGTCCAGCTCCCTCGAAACGAATCTGAGCCTCGAACGCCCACTCGTGAATCATGATGGTCCATACGTAGTGGTCCACATAGCGGAGAGCCGTGTGCTCGTTCTCGAGGGCACGGAGGTGATCTGGTCGGCGCCCGCCGGCACGGGTCACGGTTTCCAGCTCGAGGGACAGGGGAGGTCGTGGACCTTCACGACGCCGGTAGGCATGTTCCGCGTGCTCAGACGAGAGAAGGACCCCGTCTGGATCGCCCCCGACTGGTACTACATCGAGCAGAACCTACCGATTCCGCCTCCCGCTCGGCGGGCGCGTGTGGCAGGCACCCTCGGAACCTCGGCGCTCTTCCTGGGGGACGGCATCGCCATCCACGGCACGAACCGGCCGGATCTGCTGCTGGAACCGGATCCCGACGCCAGGAGGGTCTCCCACGGCTGCATCCGGCTGACCAACGAAGCCGCCCGGGAGCTCTACCATCGGGTCGACGTGGGAACGCCCGTTCTCATCTTCTGAGCTGAATGCCGGACGAGGCCGAAGGCCGCCGTATCATCGCCACGAACCGGAAAGCTCGCCACGAGTATCACATCATTGAGAAGTGGGAAGCCGGTCTGGTTCTCGCCGGGCCGGAGGTGAAGTCGCTGCGGGCCGGAAAGGTGTCGTTCAAGGATGCGTTCGCCCGCGTCGAACGCGGTGAGGTGTGGCTGCACAACCTCCACATCTCACCGTACGACTCCGCGAATCGATGGAACCAGGATCCGGAACGCCCTCGAAAGCTGCTGCTTCACAACCATGAGATTCGCAGACTCGTCGGTGCGGTCGAGGAGAAAGGCCTGACGCTCATTCCGCTGGACCTTCACTTCGCTGGCGAGTTCGCGAAGGTCACCCTGGCGCTAGCTCGTGGAAAGCAGATCCACGACAAGCGGGAGAAGTTGAGACGCCGCACCCAGGAGAGAGAGGCGCGTCGTGCCATTCGGGGAGATTAGTGGACAGGGTTGACCGGCGGCGCCGAATGGCGCTCGCGGTCCTGCTATGCTTGCCGGGGAGCCTATTCCTCCCGGCTTCGGGCTTGGCTCAACTCCCCGACTCACTCACCGTTCACGTCGCCGGCGACGTGATGGCCCTTTCGCTCGTGGATGCCCGCGGGTTCCCAGCGATCTCCGCCTCGGACCTGGACGTCCTGGGATGGTCCGTGCGGACCGGGGACTCCGAGGAAGAGGTCGCACTCGCTCACCGAACCGGATTGCAGCTCGGGTTCGTTCCCGGTTTGCCCTTCGTGATCTGGGACGGGCTACTGGTCCAAATGGTGGACGCGCCCTACTGGGAAGACGCGGACTTCTACATACCCCTGCAGCTGGTCGTCGATCTCTTCCCAGGGCTCCTCCCGGACGCCTACCAGTTCGAGGAGGAGCAATACCTCTTGCTTGCGGAGGGCGCCGAGCCGGGTGCTCCGTCGGGCACCGGAACAGTGCTGGACTCCCTCGCCCCGGTGAACGATCTCCCTGCACCTACCGGAGATTCTTCGAGGGCGCCGTTGCTCGTCGCCCCACCCTCGCCGTGGTTGCTGGGTGCCGAGGGCACGGCCGAGACCATCGTGATCATCGATGCGGGCCACGGTGGTATGGATCTCGGAATGATCGGCTCGACCGGGATTCGTGAGAAGGATGTTGCGCTTTCAGTGGGGTTGGCTCTTGCACGGGAGGTGGCGCGGAATCCCGAGATCGAGGTCAGACTGACTCGAGACCGAGACGTCGATGTCCCCGTCTGGACTCGAGGAGAGTGGGCTACGCAGTGGAGCCGTGATCGCGTCGGGGTCTTTGTTTCTCTCCACGCGAACGCGCTGGAGGGCCGCGATGGCGTCCGTGGATTCGAGACGTACTTCCTATCCGAGGCGCGGACCGAGCACGAGCGCCACGTCGCGGCGGCCGAAAACGGGGGGGCCACGACCTCGGGCACGCCGTCTCGAGTGGACGATTCGGCTCTCGCTCCCGATGTGAACCCGGGAGAGCTGCGAGCCTTCGATCATCGACGTTGGTCTGCACTCCTGGCGGGCGAAATCCAGAGGGCTCTCGGTGGATTCCACCCGGGACCCGACCGTGGTGTCCGACAGGCGCCCCTTACAGTGATCACGACGACGCTGATGCCGGCGGTCGTGATCGAGCTGGGGTTCCTGTCGAACCCGGCGGAGGAAAGGCTCCTGGCCGGAGGCGAGTTCCATCGCGACGCGGCCCGGGCCATCGCGAGCGCACTGGATCGCTTCCTCGGGCAGTACCGGCAGGTAGGGGACGTTCGCCCGTGACGCTGGCCCTGGAGTGCCTCGGCATCCAATTCCAGAACCCGGTACTCCTAGCGTCGGGAACGTGCGGGTTCGGCGCCGAGGTCCTTCCGGTCACCGACGTGGAGGCCCTGGGTGGCTTCGTAACGAAGTCGGTCACGCTCGAGCCGCGGGCTGGGAATCCCGCGCCTCGGGTGACCGAGTTTCGGGCCGGGATGCTCAACTCGGTTGGGCTGGCCAATCCCGGAGCTCGCGTCGTCCGCGAGGAAAAGCTCCCCTGGATCGCCGCGAATCTGACACACACACGCGTCTTCGTGAGCGTCGCCGGGCACAAGGAGGAAGATTACCTCGAAGTCGTGGACATCCTCGACGACGGGCCTGGATTCGTGGGCTTCGAACTGAACCTGTCCTGTCCGAACGACGCCCGTCGAAGCGGAGTGCCCTTCGCCTTGGACGCGGAGGCACTGGGTCGCGTGGTTTCGGGGGTCCGAAATCGGACCGATCGGGTCCTGCTCGTGAAGCTGGCCCCCAACACTCCCGACCTGGCGCCCGTGATTCAAGCGGCTGAGCTGGGCGGTGCAGACGGCCTCACCTTAGTGAATACCATGCCCGGTTTTCTGCCGGATCGGGAGCAGGGCGGCTCGGCGCTGGGCGCAGGAGCCGGGGGTATGAGTGGGCCGGCCCTGAAGCCGGTCGGGCTCCACGCGGTGCAGACCGCCGCGGGGTTGACGGGTCTTCCGCTCGTGGGCGTTGGTGGGATCAGCAGCGCGGCGGACGCGGTCGAATACCTCGAGGCCGGCGCTTCGTTGGTACAGATCGGCACTGCGTCCTTTTGGGATCCCCGAACGGCCGAACGGGTAGTGCACGCCCTTCGGCGCTTCCAGAGGTCTGGCGAACGGGGGGTCATCGGGAAAGCGGGCCGGGGGAACCGTGGCGGGATCGGGTCACGTTCGGTCCTGAGGGATCCCAGGGTCGGATCGGACCGGGAGAACGCGCTGAGTGGCTGAGGTCGTCATCGCGCTCGACGTAGCGAGCCGAGCCGCCGCACGGAACCTCGTGGATCTCCTCCCGTCGGAGGCGAACTTCCTGAAGGTGGGCTTGGAGCTCTTCGTGCGGGGCGGACCCGATGTCGTGACGGAGCTCGGAGCGCGCGGACGACGGGTGTTCCTCGATCTCAAGCTGCACGACATCCCGAACACGGTCGAAGCTGCCGCCAAGGCTGCAGCGGAGCTGGAGGTCGACCTGCTCACCGTGCACGCTCAGGGAGGGAGTCGGATGATCGAGGCGGCTCGTCGGGCCGTGGACGGCTCCGGGACGCGATTGATAGCGGTCACCCTGCTCACGTCGCTATCCGGACCAAAGGGGATTGGAGCAGCCGGCGCGTCGGGGGTGGACCGCTCCAGCGAGGTCCTGCGGCTGGCCAGACAGGCTGTGGACGCGGGGGCTCACGGGGTCGTCTCGTCGGCCGGCGAAGCCCGCGTCCTGAGGGAGGCGCTTCCGCGCGACTCGATCATCGTGACCCCGGGGATCAGGCTGAGAGGAGACGCGAGAGATGACCACGTGAGTGTGGCGACCCCTGGGGAGGCCCTACGTGCGGGGGCGGACATCCTCGTGATCGGAAGAAGCGTCACACGCGCCGCGAGTCCCGCTGACGCCTTTGCCACCGTCCAAGCCGAGCTCGTAGAGGCATGAGCGATCGATTTCGGCTTGCACTGCGATGGGTACGGTCGGCTGTCTGCGCTTTGTTCGTGCTCGCTCCGACGCACCTCACCGCGGACGCGACGGCCCGGATGGGTAGCGCGGTGCTCCTGGCGACCGACACGATCGAGGTCGCATCCAACGAGATCGAAGCCATCTCGCTCCGATTCGCGCAGGCGGTCCAAACCGGATCCGCGACGGAGATCCAAGCGTTCTTCGCTCAGGGCGAGATCCGCCTGCAACTCGACGGACCGGCACATACCGGAATCTCCTCGAGGCAGGCGGTGGCCTCGCTACGCGAGTTCTTGCGGGGGTTCGATCAGATCCGAACCATCCTGAGTCGCGCTTCGCCGGTCGACGGCTCGCCGAACCGAGGCTTCGCAGAGGTCCTCTGGTACGGGCGGGCGGCCGGGACCTCCGACGAGGTCCGACGCACGCTGTTCATCGGACTCGTGAGGAACGAGGCCGACTGGCGCGTCGACGAAGTCCGCATGCTTCGCTGAGACATGGGCGGTTTGCGAAGTCTCGTCCGACCCCTTCCCACGCTCCCATCGTCCGGTGATCGATGAACGTAGCAGAGCGCTCGACGAACCTATGTCTATACAACACGCTGTCCCGTCGAGTCGAACCCTTCCGGCCGATCGATCCCGATCGCGTCGGGATATACGGCTGCGGCCCCACGCTCTACGGGCCGGCGCACATCGGCAACTTCCGGACCTTCCTCTTCTACGATTTGCTCCATCGTTACCTGTCGTGGAAGGGATTCCGCGTCCACTTCGTGATGAACTTGACCGACGTGGACGACAAGACGATCCGGGCTGCGCGGGCGGCGGGGCTTTCGCTGCGCGAATACACCGCACCGTACCTCGAAGCCGTGATGGACGAAGCCGAGCTGCTCGGAGTTCGTCCCTTCAGCGCCTACCCGCGCGCGACCGAATACATCGAGCCGATGATCGAATTGGTGCAGCGCCTGCTCGAGAGGGGTCTCGCCTATTCCACTCCTGACGGATCGGTCTTCTTCGACATCTCGGAGTTTCCGGACTACGGACGACTCTCCGGGCGGGATCTCGACGAGGCGCGTCAAAGCGAGCGCGTGGTGGAGGACGACTACGGAAAGGACGACGCCCGTGACTTCGCGGTCTGGAAGGGCGCGAAGGAAGAGGACGAAGCCGTGGGAGCCGCCTGGGACGCGCCCTGGGGCCGGGGTCGTCCGGGTTGGCACCTGGAGTGCTCCGTGATGGCGCTCTCCGAGGTGGGTGAGACGCTGGACCTACACCTGGGTGGGGAGGACCTGATCTTTCCACACCACGAGGATGAGATCGCTCAGTCGGAAGGTGTGACCTCTCGGACCTTCGCTCGTTGTTGGGTTCACGCCAAGCACCTCAGAGTCGACGGTCGAAAGATGTCGAAGTCCCTCGGGAACATCCTGACCGTGCGCGACCTGTTGGAAGAGGGGATCTCCCCGGCGACCGTTCGGCACCAGCTTCTCTCTGCCCAATACCGCACCGAGCTGAACTTCACTCGAGAAGGGCTGGAGGCTTCGGCCAAAGCGATTCAGAGGCTGCTGGCGCTCGACGACCGTCTCCGATCACATCCCGTGGCCCAGGACGCGCCAGGTACCGACCTTCCGGACATCTGCGCCCAGGCCACGGAGACTTTCCAGTCCGCAATGGACGAGGACCTGAATGTGTCGAGCGCCATCGCAGCGCTGTTCGGGTTTCTCAACAAGGTCAATTCGGCGCTGGATGCGGCGCCGCGAGTTCTGCAGAGCGAGCGGGCCGAGGCGGTCGCGGTGCTCGATTCCCTCGACCAGGTGCTCGGGTTCTTGGAGGTCGGGAGACGGTCGCGAGAGGTGGACTCCGAGCTCAGAGAGTGGGTCGAAGGGCGGATCGAAGCTCGTGCAAGAGCCCGCGCGGATCGAAACTGGGCGGCCGCCGACGCCATCCGCGAGGAGCTTGCGAATCGCGGAATCACCCTCGAGGATGGGCCGGCGGGCACTCGCTGGACGAGCGATTCAGCCAGCGTTGACACCCCCAGGGCCCAGGGCTAAACTAGAAAGCTCTGTATCTTGCTGACGTAGCTCAACTGGTAGAGCAGCCGCCTTGTAAGCGGCAGGTTGTGGGTTCGAGTCCCTCCGTCAGCTCGTTCGCCGTGCACCGAGTGAGAGGGGCACGGCGAAACGCTTGTGAGGGTCGGCCGGATGCAGGGGCATTGCCCTGAGCCGACGTACGGTGGGGTACCGAAGCGGTCAAACGGGGCAGACTGTAAATCTGCTGGCTAATGCCTTCGTAGGTTCGAATCCTACCCCCACCATGGCGAGCCAGCGCGCAGACCGTTTCGGAACGCAGGGAATGGACGGCAGGATACTTCTCAGACCGCCACGCGGGAGTAGCTCAGTTGGCTAGAGCATCAGCCTTCCAAGCTGAGGGTCGCGGGTTCGAGTCCCGTCTCCCGCTTTCCGACTCCGGATCCTTGTTGAGGACAGTCGGCGGCGAGGCTCCGGTAGCTCAGTGGTAGAGCGCTTCCTTGGTAAGGAAGAAGTCGAGGGTTCAATTCCCTCCCGGAGCTCTGGTCGTGGGGATGGCGATTCCCGGGGCTCAACGGTAGAGGTCGAGACAGACGACCCGCTCCAATGATCTGACGAGCGATATCACGAGGCGAGGCGAGCGATGGCCAAGGCGAAATTCGAGCGAACGAAGCCGCACGTAAACGTGGGAACGATCGGACACGTGGACCACGGAAAGACGACGTTGACGGCGGCGATCACGGAGATC
>JAHEKL010000073.1 GCA_024638345.1 Gammaproteobacteria bacterium
GATCGTGAGCGCCTATTCGTCCGGATCGGGAGGAGCGTTCGACCTGCATGTGAGTGGAGTCTCACGCAGGTAGGTGGAGACCAGGAGCACCCGCAGCACAGGCGGAGACGGGAGTCTCGAGCGAGGACTCGAAATGGCGGAAGGCGATTTCGAAGCCCTCGTGAAGAAGACGGAGGGCTTTCAGCCCATGCGCCGCGTGGTGCACGTGGTTTCCGGGCTCGTTCTCGCGGGCGCGCTCTGGGTTCTTCAACCACCCACGCTGGTAGCCGTATCCGTCTTGGCTGCCGTCGTGCTGATCCTCTTCGTTTCCGACCTCATCCGTCTTGCACGACCCGGTCTGAACGCCCTTTTCTTTCGAGCGTTTCGCCCACTCGTGTCCCCCAGGGAAGCCGTCGGAATCGCCTCGGCGACGTGGTTCATGGCGGGAATCCTCGTCACGGTCTCGCTGTTCCCACTGGAGGTCGCGGTTCCCGCGATCGTGGTCTTGGCGCTCGCGGATCCGGCGGCGAACTACGCTGGGCGGACCTGGGGCCGACGCCGGCTGGGGACCGGAACCGTCGAGGGAACGGCCGTCTTCGTGGCGGTGGCGTTCTTGACACTCTCGCCGGTGGCGCCTCTTCCGTCCGCCTTCCTGGCTGCGCTCCTGGCGGCCGTTGCGGAGGTTCTACCGTGGAAGCTCGATGACAACCTGGTCATCCCGGTCACCGTTTCCGCGGTTCTCTGGTTCAGCGGTGTGATCTGACCGGTCACCGGCACCCGGGGGGGTTATTCCCAACGTCCAGCTGGAAGGACCGACGCTCTACTTGATGACGCGGATGGAGAAGGGGTAGCGATAGGTCTTGCCCTCGTTGGCCCGGATGGCGGCCACGATCGTGAGTACCAGCCAGGCGATTCCGGCCACCGCGAGTAGCGGTAGCGTGAGAATGAAGCCGATTCCCAGGGTGACCACACCCACGAGTACCAAGACCAGGGCTATCGCAGCGAAGGTGATGTTGAAGTTGAGCGCCTCCTTGCCCTGATCGTCCACGAAGGGCATCTCCTCCCGCTTCATCAGCCAGATCACCAAGGGGCCGATGAACACCCCCAAACCTCCAATCGCCGACGACACCAATCCACCCGCGAGTGCAGAGAGATGGGCGAACATGGCCCACTGCCGCTCGTCCCTGGAGGGCATCGACCCCAATGGCCGCACAGGCTCGGGAGACGAAGCTCGATCGGGGAGCCCGGACGGGTCGGACACCGGGTCAGGGTTCGAGGGGGCATCTCGATCCGGGGAAGGACTCCCTGCGGGGTCGGAGTGGGGCTGGTCCACGGAGGCTCCTCGGAGTTTGACAACGCGGAGAACGGGAGATCACCTGCCGGTTGCCAAGCAGAATACCCCCGGCTCATCTTACCGGCAAGCTGAAGGCAGGTGTAATTGACATATAGGCAGCCATACTTTACACATGAGTCATGAGCCAGCGAATCTCGTCCTCACTGCGCTACGAACGCACTGTCCGCGCGATGTCCCAGAGCCGACTCGCCGGGCTGGTCGGGATCACACGTCAGAGCTATTCGGCGATCGAGCGAGGCACATCGATCCCTTCGGCGGATGTGGCCATGCGTCTCGCCCGCACCCTCGACACGAGTGTCGAAAGCCTCTTTCGGCTTCCCGAGGATGCCCCGCCAACGGTGACGGTCGAGCTGGCCGGTCCCTCGATGAGTGGCCCGGGACCGGTCCGACTCGTCGAGATCGGCGGCCGCAGGTTGGGAATCCCACTGCGCGACTCGAACGCTTCCCGTGTAGAACCTGCAGATGGAATCGGTCGGCTCGAGGCCACGGTTGGTCTGCGGGTCGAGCTCTTCGGAGACCGACCCCCGCCGTGCGATCTCGTCGTGCTCGGCTGCGACCCCTCTTTCGAGCTCATCGCTCACACTCTGAGACATCGGTCGAGGATCGAGGTCGTCTGGATCCCATCGGCGAGTCGCGTCGCCCTGGAGGGTCTCGCTAGGGGTCACGCACACGTTGCCGGGATCCATTTGGTCGACGCGAAGACGAGGGACCCCCAGGCTCACGCAGTCGACAGGATGGTGCCGTTTCCCTGCACCCGCTTCCGGTTTGCCCGATGGGAACAGTGTCTGATCGTCGCACCGGGGAATCCGGCTGGAATCGAAGGTGTGAGCGACCTCGCCCGGGAGGGTATTCGGTTCGTGAACCGCGAATCGGGATCCGGGAGTCGCATCCTCATCGACCTACATCTGGAGCGCGAGGGCATTCCACGAGCGGCGGTCCGTGGTTACGAGGACACCAGCGCAAAAGGACACATCGCAGTTGCGGCGGCCGTAGCCGGCGGTCTGGCCGACGTCGGTGTGGGCATTCGCGCGGCCGCTCTGTCGTTCGGCCTCGAAGCCGTGCTGCTGGAAGAGGAGGCCTACGACCTCGTGATACCCGATCATTTCCTGGAGCTGCCCGGAGTCCAAGCCCTCCTCGCTCTTCTACGGACCTCGTCCGTTCGAACACAGGTGGAGGCCCTCGGTGGGTACGATGTAGAAGGGATGGGGCTTCCACGATGAGAGCTCGATCCGCGTGCGATCGGTCCGTGTCCGTTCGTCACCGTGCCGCCGCGGCGATCATCGGAATCCTCCTCTCCGCCTGCGGATCCGGGGGCGACCCGGAACCAGACACGGTTTCTGTCGCCGTGGCCTCGAACTTCGCCGAGGTCGAGCGAGAGCTCGCCGGGCGATTCGAGTCGCTGACCGGAGGCCGGGTGCTTTCCAGTAGCGGCGCGACCGGACAGCTCTACGCGCAGATTCGCTCGGGCGCCCCGTTCGAGGTGTTCCTGGCCGCCGATGCAATCCGTCCGCAGCTGCTGGTCGACGAGGGGCTGGCAGTTCCGGGCACGGTCGCCACTTTCGCCATCGGGAGGCTCGTGCTCTACGGACCCGGGCTGGACTCGGTCCGCTCGGGCGGAACGGACTTGCTGGGGAATGTGACGAACCTGGCGATCGCGAATCCGAGAACCGCTCCTTATGGAGAGGCGGCCGAGGCCGTCCTCGCTCGGGTCGGGGCGGACCCCTCGCTTCGCTCGAGAACGGTCCGTGGAGAGAACGTGGGGCAGGCCCTCCAGTTCGTTCGGTCCGGGGCGGCGGAGCTGGGTTTCGTGGCGCTCTCCCAGGTCATCCGTGAGCCTCGACATACCTACTGGCTCGTTCCGGACGACTTCCACGCTCCGCTGCTGCACGATGCCGTGCTGCTGCGGCCGGGGGAGACCGACCCGCTCGCTCTCCGCTATCTCGAGTTCCTGCGAGGCGCCGAGGCCCGGGGGGTGATCGAGTCGTTCGGCTATGCCACGGGTCCCGACTCCTGAATCCGTTCTCGCCGGCCGACTGGGCGGCCATATGGCTGACCTTCCGACTAGCGTCGGTGACGACCTTGGTGCTCCTGGTCCTGGGGACACCTTTGGCCTGGTGGCTGGCGAGGACGCGGTCGAGTCTCAGGGGATTGATCGAGACGGTGACGGCTCTTCCCCTGGTGCTTCCGCCAACGGTGCTCGGGTTCTACCTGCTGATCCTCTTGGGACCGACTGGACCCATCGGACGCTGGTGGGAGGCCTTCGGCGGTGACCGACTGGTCTTCTCGTTCTCCGGCCTCGTCATCGGCTCGGTGCTCTTCTCCATGCCGTTCGCAGTCCAGCCACTCCAAAATGCCTTCCAGGCGATCGGGGATCGACCCCTCGAGGTTGCCGCCACGCTGGGTGCATCCCCGCTGGATCGGTTCTTCACCGTGGCGGTACCCCTGGCACGACCCGGCTTCCTGACTGCCGCAACGTTGAGCTTTGCGCACACGGTCGGTGAGTTCGGCGTGGTGCTCATGGTGGGGGGGAATATTCCCGGTCGAACGCAGGTGGTCTCCATCGCGATCTTCGACCACGTCGAGGCCTTGGACTATGGCGCGGCCCACGCCCTCTCCTTCGGGATGCTGCTGTTCTCCTTCTTGGTGCTGGGGGCGATCTACACCTTCAATCGCCGCTTCGAGGCTCCTCGACTCCGATGAGCTTGGATGCCGCGCTCCGGCTCCGTCAGGGCCGATTCGAGATGAAGGTCGACGCCGAGATTCCCGATCGTGGCGTGAGCGCCGTGTTCGGTCCGTCCGGGTCGGGGAAGACGACATTTCTCCGGTGCCTCGCAGGCCTCGAGCCTTCTGCCAGAGGCCGGATCCGTCTGGGGGATCGGACATGGCAGGACGAGCAGACCGGCGTATTCGTCCCCGCCCATGAGCGGGGAGTGGGGTACGTATTCCAGGAAGCGAATCTCCTTCCGCACCTGGGGGTGGGCGAGAACCTCGCATACGCCTCCCGCCGGGCATCCGCCAGACGGATCGAAATCGTGGATGTGGTGGAGTGGCTGGGGATTGCGCACCTGCTCGATCGCGGGACCGAGGACCTCTCCGGCGGCGAGCAGCAACGCGTTGCGATTGCCAGAGCCCTGGTCTCGAGTCCCCGTCTCCTGCTGATGGACGAGCCCGTATCCTCCCTCGACGAGGTCAGTCGACGCGAGATTTTGCCCTACCTCCAGAGTCTTCCCGTTCGCCTCTCGATTCCGATCGTCTACGTCAGCCACTCCCTCGAGGAGGTCCTGCGTCTCGCAGACCACATGATCTGGCTCGTGGACGGAACGGTGAGGCGCTCGGGTCCGCTGGAGGAGATCATTCGAGATCCCGGCTTCTCGGCCTGGCAGGCGGAAGAGGCCACCGTGGTCGTCCGGTCCCAGGTCTCCGCGCACGACGAGACCCATCACCTGACGCGCCTCTCGGGCCCATGGGGTCCGATCTATTGCAGGCGTTACTCCGGAGACGTAGGCAGCACCGTACGGATACAGATCCGGGCTCGGGACGTGAGCCTCAGCCTGGATTCCGAAACCCGCAGCAGCATTCTGAACGAGTTCGAGATGCGGGTGATACGGGTGCCCGACCCCGAGCAAGGGGAGGTCCTGGTCGAGCTCGGCCAGGGGCAAACGGACGCGAGGCTGCTCGCGAGGATCACCGACCTTTCCAGGGAGAGGTTGGGGATCGAGACCGGGATGAGGGTCTTCGCACGGGTCAAGTCGGTGGCCGTGATCGAGTAATCGAGGCTCCGGATCACGTGGCAGGGAGCCCGTGCGTCGACCTTGCTCGGAGCCTCTCAGCCGGGTAACGTCCGGCCTTTCCCAAGGGGGGATATTCAGTCGGCATGAAGCTCCGACTCCGTGTGACCCGCGTGCTGGTCGTGCCCGCCGTCGTTCTGGCGGTCGTCACTCAGAATGCCTACAGCGAGGGTTCGCTCGCCGGTACCCTGCTCGAGAGCGCCGGTGTGATCCTCCTGGTCCTGTCCGCGACCGGTCGGATTTGGGCTGGGGCCTACGTCACGGGGAGAAAGAACCGCACGCTCGTGACGGACGGCCCCTTCTCGTTGGTGCGAAATCCCCTGTACTTCTTCAGCTTCCTCGGCTTCTTGGGTGCCGGGCTGGCCTTCGGATCGATCGTGCTGACCGCCGTCTTCGCACTCACGTTCTTCATCGCTCATTGGCCCACTATTGGTTCGGAGGAGCGCGTGTTGGAGGAACTATTCGGCGACGCGTATCGTAGCTACCGCAGCCAGGTGCCTCGATTCATTCCGGCGTTCCAGCGACCCCGCAGCGAGGGGGTCGTGGAGTTGGAAGCATCGGGCTTCTCGAGGATGCTGAGCGAATCCGCGGCGATCCCCCTCGTCCTGGTTGCGGTCGAGTTGCTGGAATGGGCGAGGCTGAACGAATGGATTCCCGTCCTGCTCCGATTCCCCTAGCGTCATCCCGCGGTGGGTCGCGGGATCCGCCGCCCCGCTCCTACTCGTCCCTGACCAGACGCCCGTAGAGCTCGGGTCTGCGATCGCGAAAGAAGCCGAAGGCGGCCCGGCGCCTTGCCGCGGCTTCGAGGTCCAGCTCTCGAACGACGACGCCTTCCTCCGTTTCGGGAAGCTCTCCCAGGACGTCTCCGAAGTGGTTGCAGATGAACGAGTGTCCGTAGAACGTCTGCCCCTGCTCTGTGCCCGTTCGATTGGCGGCGACTACCGGGATCAGGTTCGACACCGCATGTCCGACCATTGCACGCTGCCAGAGACGGCGCGTGTCGAGCTCGGGATCCTCCGGCTCCGAGCCGATCGCGGTCGGGTACAGGAGAATCTCGGCGCCCATCAGCACCATGGCTCTTGCCGACTCGGGGAACCACTGGTCCCAGCAGATCCCCACACCCAGCCGTCCATGGTGGGTATCCCAAACGCGGAAGCCAGTGTTGCCTGGTCGGAAATAGTACTTCTCCTCGTATCCCGGCCCATCGGGGATGTGGCTCTTGCGGTAGGTGCCTAGCACGGCCCCATCCGCGTCCACCACGGCCACGCTGTTGTAGAAATGGGGCCCGTCACGCTCGAAGTGCGAGGTGGGAATCACAACGCCGAGGCGCTCGGCGGCCTCCTGCATGGCTTGGACGGCGGGGTGCTCCATCGTCGGGAAGGCTCGGTCGAAGTGCTCCTCGTCCTCGGTCTTGCAGAAGTAGTGACCCTGAAAGAGCTCAGGGGGGAGCACCACGCGAGCTCCCGAGGATGCGGCTTCCTCCACGAGAGCGGTCACCCTCCCGATATCGGTGGCGAGGTCGTCGGTGAATCGACTCTGGATCGCTCCGACCGCCGTTCTCCTCATCTGTCAGACGGCCAGGGACGGAGCTTGGGGTCCTGATCCCTCGAGGGCTCAGCTCCGCGAGGCTGCTGCTGCGTGATGCAATGAAAGGCGCCTCCCCCCGAGAGCAGATGGGAAGCCGAAAGCCCCACCACCCGACGGTCGGGGAACAGCTCCTGGAGGGCCTCGATCGCCGGCTCGTCCGAAGCAGAGCCGAAGGTCGGAACGGCTACGGAGCCGTTGGCGATATAGAAGTTCATGTAGCTGGCCGGCATCAGGTCTCCCTGGTCATTCGTGATCCGTCCCGGCGAGGGAACCACGGTCACGGTCAATCCCGCTTGCTCGAGCGCTCTCCGGGTGGCTTCGTAGGTCGGGCCGTTGGGGTCGTCCGCATCGGCGCTTCGCATGGTCACTACGTGCTCAGGGGCTACGAAACGCACGAGATTGTCCACGTGGCCGTCCGTATGATCATTGGCGAGCCCCGCCTCCAGCCAGATGATCCTCGAAACTCCGAGAGAGCCCTCGAGTCGCCGACTGGCTTCCGCCTCGGTCCACCCTGGGTTCCGATTGGGGTTCAGCAGGCACTCACGGGTGGTCAGGAGTGTTCCCCGACCGTTCCCTTCGATGGCGCCCCCCTCGAGAATCCAGTCATGATCTCGAAGCTCGATCCCGGCGAGCCCGGCGATCCGGTCTGCAACGTCCTCGTCCCCTGCGAGACGGTACTTGCCACCCCACCCGTTGAAGCGGAACCCCAGGCCGAGCGGGGTTCCCGTCTCGTCGAAGGTGAAAATCGGTCCGGTGTCCCGGAGCCAGATATCCCCGAAGGGGACCCGGATGATCCTCGCTCCCGCGGCACCCAGCGCTTGCCGAGCGCTCGCCTCGGAGACCTCGTCGGCCGCAAGGACCGATACCGCCTCGCCCCGTCGCTCCCCGGTCTCCGGGTCCGCGTCCAGAATCGTACGTACGAGGGCCGAGACCTCGGACCTGGCGGACTCGAGGTCCTCCCGCCAGAGTCTTGGGTGACTCGGCCAAGCGGTCCAAACGGCCTCGTGGGGGGCCCACTCGGGCGGAGGAGGGAGGATGGGAGAGAACATCAGCGGCACGCTAGGCGCGGGCTGACCGGACAGCAACCCCCGGGCGTGCCGAGCGCGGGTTATCTTACCGGGCGGCGAATTCGTAAGAGGAGTAGCGCGTGAGTCGGGTCAAAGAGAAGAAGCCGATCGATCGGTCGAGGGTCTGGCGGGAGTCGCGCGCGCTGATTTGGGCGCATCGCAAGTCCCTCACGCTCGGGATGGCCCTCATGGTCGTCAACCGATTGGCGGGTCTGGTGCTGCCAGCCTCCTCGGGGTTTCTGATCGACGAGGTGGTCGGCAACAATCGGATCGACATGCTGGCACCCCTGGCGCTCGCCGTCGGTCTCGCCACGGTCTTTCAGGCTGCCACCTCCTTCGGGCTCTCCCAGATCGTGAGCATCGCGGCCCAGCGGGCGATCGCCGACATGCGCAGAAAGGTGCACGCGCACGTGCTCCGGCTCCCCATCTCCTACTTCGACCGTACGAAGTCTGGCATCCTCATCTCCCGGATCATGACGGACGCCGAGGGGATCCGGAATCTCGTCGGCACGGGCCTCGTGCAGTTGACCGGTGGGCTCTTCACGGCGCTCATCGCGTTGGGTGTGCTGTTCTACCTGAACGCCGCGCTGACCCTCGCGACGATCCTCATCCTCGGCGCATTCGCGGCGACCATGTCCTTCGCCTTCAGCCGACTCCGTCCCGTATTCAGGCAGCGCGGCGAGCTCAACGCTCAGGTCACGGGTCGGCTGGGGGAGGGGCTCGGGGGCATCCGGGTGGTGAAGACCTACGTTTCCGAGCGTCGTGAGTCCAGAATCTTCAGTCGTGGGGTCTACAGGCTGCTCCGGAACATCGCTACGACGATCACCGGCACCTCCGCGGTGACCGCCTTCTCCACGCTGTGCGTGGGTGCCGTGGGCGTCGTGATCATCTTGGTGGGCGGTCGGGCGATTCTGGACGGCTCGATGACCCTGGGCGATCTGGTCATGTACATCTTCTTCGTCGGGCTCATGGCCGCGCCCTTGGTCCAGATGGCCAACATCGGAACGCAGATCACGGAGGCCTTCGCGGGTCTGGATCGGATCCGCGAGATCCTGGATCTGGCCGGAGAAGACGAAGGCGAGTCCGCGAGGGAGACCGTTTCATCCGTGCACGGAGAAGTCGAGTTCCAGGGCGTGACGTTCGGATACGAGGCGGAGGTTCCGGTGCTTCGCGACGTCGATCTGGTTGCGCCGGCCGGCACGACCACCGCGCTCGTCGGCCCGAGTGGAGCGGGGAAGAGCACGCTCATCGGTCTGGTGATGGCATTCCATCACCCGCAGGAAGGGAAGGTGCTAGTGGACGGCCGGGACCTGCGAGATCTGAAGCTCGCTGAATACAGGCGTCACCTGGGGGTCGTCCTGCAGGAGAATTTCCTCTTCGATGGCACGATCCGAGAAAACATCGGATTCGCGTCTCCAGGGGCCACCCAGGACGAAATCGAGGAGGCGGCGCGCGTCGCCAATTGCCACGAGTTCATCGAGCGGTTCGACGACGGGTACGATACGGTCGTCGGAGAGCGTGGTGTGAAGCTGTCCGGAGGCCAGCGTCAGCGGGTCGCGATCGCGCGCGCGATTCTGGCGGATCCGCGAATCCTGATCCTCGACGAGGCGACGAGCAGCCTGGATTCCGAGAGCGAGGCGTTGATCCAGGAGGGACTCCGCCGTCTGCGTCGCGGCCGAACGACATTCGTGATCGCGCATCGTCTCTCGACCATTCGGAGTGCGGACCAGATCCTCGTGATCGAGGACGGCCGAATCGTGGAACGGGGGCCACACGAAGCCCTCCTGGTGCAGGATGGACTCTACCGGCGGCTGTACGAGCGCCAATACGGAATCGCCTCGGATACCTACGTGAACCCCGGGGAGGAGCTCGCGCCCGTATCGGACGTCGTGGAGCCGGCGTGAGCCTTGGTCTCGAATAGGACTTCCGAAGGACTCGAGGCGCTTCCGAGCGACTCTCCGGCCGACGCGTCGACGAGCGGTCCGCCGGTTCCCGGGGTGCGCGGAATCGATCATACTGCCGACATCGGCCTCGAAGTCGAGGCGCCTGATCTTCCGGAGCTCTTCCGCAGGGCCGTGCTCGCGACCCTCTGGCTCCTGAGCGAGGAGCCACAGCCCTCCGGCTCCGAGTCGCGATCGCTCGATCTGAAGGGCGAGGACCTCGCCTCGATCCTTCGTGCCTGCCTGACCGAGGTCCTCTACTGGCAACAGGTCGAAGGCTTTGCGACAAATGAGCTGGACGTCCATCGCATAGAGGGGAGGGAGCTTCGAGCCACGGCCTCTGGGGGCCCTGCAACGGACGCGGCGGTCCGTGAGATCAAGGGCGTCACCTTGCACGGACTCGTCGTGGAGAAGACGGACGACGGATGGCTCGCCCGAGTCATCTTCGACGTATGACCGGAAGCCATATGAGAATCGAGAACCCGAGGGTGGAGCGGATCGACGATCACCGCTGGCGTATTCCGCGTCAGGGGCCGATGCGCACCGAGGGTCTCATCTTCGCGAGCGACCGGATCATGGAGGAGGTCCAAGGCGGAGGGGCGATCGAGCAAGTAGCGAACGTGGCCACGCTGCCCGGCATCGTGGGTCCGTCCATCGGAATGCCCGACATCCACTGGGGCTACGGCTTCGCCATCGGTGGAGTCGCGGCCTTCGACCCGGCGGAGGGGGGTGTCATCTCCCCGGGTGGTGTGGGCTATGACATCAACTGCGGAGTGCGTCTTCATCGGTCCAATCTCACCCGAGACGAGGTCCGTGGACGCCTCTCGCCGCTCATGGACGATCTCTTCAGGAGCATTCCTGCCGGCGTGGGCCGTGGATACGAAGAGCTCGTCCTGAGTCGGGCCCAGGTGGTCGAGGTCCTGACCCGCGGTGCCGAGTGGACGGTATCCGAAGGCTTCGGCTGGTCCGATGACCTGGATCACATCGAGGACGGTGGAGCTCTCGCTGATGCGGAGCCGGCGGTCGTCAGCGAACGAGCGCTCACGCGAGGGACTAGTCAGGTCGGAACGGTGGGGAGCGGCAATCACTTCATCGAGGTCGGCTTCGTGGACGAGGTCTACGACACCGCAGCGGCGGAGCGACACCAAAGAGCTCCTCGCGCGCCGCCAGCCACTTCGCACCGCGTGCTCGCATCGCATCGACGGAGGCCGCCGTCGAAGGCGAGGAGAAAGCGAGAGCTGCGAGGGAGAGTAGCAGAGAG
>JAHEKL010000074.1 GCA_024638345.1 Gammaproteobacteria bacterium
GCCGATCGATCCGACTCGTGCGGCCCGCACCGACGTTCCGTTGGCCATCTGGATCTGGCACACCGAGGAGCTGCTGTCCGATCCGAAGGCCGCACGCGCCTCCGTCGACTACCTGGCGGATCGGGGAGTGGACGCAGTGTTCCTCCAGATCCCCAACGGTCCGGAGCTGAGAGGACGCCCAGGTGAGCGCTCCCTGGAAGTGGAGCGGTTACGGCCGCTGCTCGCCTCGTTTCACGAGGCTGGAATTCGGGTCTACGCCCTGGATGGTGCACCGGATTTCGTGTCGCCCGAATATCACTACGGGATCGTCCAGACGGTCAAGAACGTGGGTGACTACAACGCCATCGTCTCCACGAACGAGCGGTTTCATGGGGTTCGCTACGACATCGAGCCGTATCTGTTGCCCGGCTTTCGGGGTCCGGCGAGGCCGCGCATCCTCACCGATCTGCTTTCCCTGACCGAGCGAATGGTCGAGGTCGCTCATCGGAGCGGGCTCGTCGTCGGCATGGACATTCCCTTCTGGTACGACCAACCTGACGAGCGGACGTTCCGGAGTGTCGAGGTGGAATGGAAGGGAGTCGTCCGACCGGCCAGCCAGCATCTGATCGACCTGGTCGACGACGTAGCGATCATGGCCTACCGGACGGTCGCGTACGGTGCCGATGGCACGATCGCACATTCACTAGACGAGCTGCGATTCGCGGCCTCTCGAGACAAGTCGGTCTTCGTGGGGATCGAGACGGGTCCACTCCCCGACGAGGTCCTGCTCGAGTTCGGTGACCGACCGCGAGAGGGCTTTCCTCAGGGAGTCACTGATCGGGATCGCGTCGTGGCGACCCAGCAGCGCGAATCCCTTCGGCTCACGCTGATCCCGGCCGGTGCGTTACCGGACACGGAGAGGGCGTCCGTCTCGGCGACCCGGTTGGGCTCGGCGATCTGGTGGCCTATCGAACGCAGGATCTCCGTGCCCGCCGCCAAGCTCACCTTCGCAGGTCTCGGGCCTGACAGACTGACCGAAGTGCTCTCGGATACGGCCTTCGAGCTTTCCGGCTTTCCTTCGTTCGCGGGGTTCGCCATCCACGATCTCATCGGATGGCAGCGACTTCTGCAAGACACCAATTCGCCGGGCCAGCCCTGATTCGGGTTGCGTCGTAGAATATGACGTAAAACATTTGGTGGAGACGGTGGGTCTCCGTCCACCCTATGCCGTCCCGCACGCCGGGAGAGCCGCCCATGATCGACGACTCTGGCCATCTCGCCCGCCGGGCGAGCGCTGCGCTGCTCGGGGCGGCGCTCTGGGTCTGCGTGGGTCCGTCAGGCCATCTCGCCGCGCAGGGATGGTGGTCCTTCGAGGACCGCGACTACTTCGCTCCCCTGACATCCGGGGTCCGTGAGCCGCACGTGAGCGCGCTCGCGATCGCGTGGGCCGACCGAATGGCCTACCTCGTCGAGGACGAGGATCCCAGGAGGGTTTGGGACATCGACCTCGGGGTCGAACTCCCCATCGCCGGGTGGGAGCTCGGAATCGCCCAGGGCGGAAGGGTTTCCGAAGGTGGTCTCGGCATCGGTCTCTGGCTTCCCATCGACTTCCACATGATCGAGGATTTCGTCGACGTCTCGAACCCGATCGTCAACACGGACTATCGGTTCGGGGGAGCGCTCAAGCTTCAATACGGACTGACCCCCGAGCGTTTTCTCGGCCTTCGCGTGATGGCCGGGCACGAAAGCACCCACCTCGGCGATGAATTCTCGGTCGCCGGACTACGTGAGTTCCCGGACACCTTCGAGAGGATCAACGTAAGCTGGGAGTTCCTCGATCTCGGTGTGCTCTACGAGGACCTCTACGGCCCGGTATGGTCCGCTCGAGTCGGGGTGACGACGACACTTCCATTCCGAGACAGCTACTACAGCGTCGATGCCCTCAGCGCCACGCAGTCCGCCCTCGGTCCGGTCACGGAGTCGTCCCGGTGGGTGGACCCCTATTTCGGACTCGAGGCCGAGTGGGAAGAAGCCCTCGGAAGCTGGGGTCCGTATGTGTCCGGAGAGGCCCGCTGGCGCTCGATCTACGACTACCACAAGTCCGAGCCGGAGGCCGATGAAGATCGGCAGCTGTCCTTCAATCTGGTGGTCGGGGTGCGCAAAGCCGGTGGAGGCGCCCTCGGCCGCGCCTCACCCTTCGTGAGGCTCTATCATGGGGTGAACCCCCACGGACAGTTCCGCAACCAGGACGACTACACGCAGTTCGGAATCGGGCTACGGCTCGTCCGCTGATCGGAGGATTCATGTACACCTTGGACCGAAACGTCGTCCTGATGGCCTACCGCTCGGAGCATCCGGACAAGCGCGACCCGAAAGAGGTGACGCTCCAGCAGTTCGACTCGGACCTGGTGAGCCGATATGACGCCGAGCTCGTGCGTCAGACACCGGATTGGGGGATCCCGATGAATCCGTTCACCCGCTCCATGCTGGTCTTCTTTGCGACACGCTCGACTGCGCAGACCACTCGAACACGGGTCAGACACGCCTGTCAGTACTTCGACTCTGTCCGGCCCCAACAGACATCTGCACCTGTCCCGACACCCTCTCCGGATCCACCGTCCGAGTCGAATTCGTGACCGCGCGCCCCGGTCCTTTCGGTCGTGGTGCGCTTTCCGCGATCATGTTGGGTGAGGTCGAAATCAGGCGGCGGCTAGCATGACGTTTGCAGGGACCGGTTGGGAAGGCATGATCCCAGCTCACGACAACGCGGAATGCAGATCATGAGACTCTCCCCCAGCGACGAAAACCACCTCAGAGAGCGCGCCATGGCCGTCGGGATGCCGGCGTGTGACGAATGCGTGGTCCGCTCGGGCGACTTCGACGACGGAGGGATCTGGGTCGGCTCCGAAGGCGGTTTGGTCGGTCGAAAGAAGTGGATCAAGGGTCGATGGACGGTCGAAGTCGACAGTCGGAGATACTCGGTCGGGCAGGACCAGGACCAGCGAGTGATCGCCTACGCCCCGGCCGATGAGAGTCGAGGTTTCTCGGTCTGGCGATCCACCAGTATCGCGATTCGATACACCATGCTGGCGGTGGTGACCGCCGTCTGGACCGTCGTAGGATTCATCTTCTGGCTCCCACTCCTGGTCAGGGGCACCGTCGGGTTCCTGGTGAACGCCGTATATGCGAATCTGGCCGCTCCGGACGCGGACGTGCCCAATCGGGCTCTTCAGCACGCAGCCCTCTTCTACGTCAACGGCTTCCGGTCGATCTACCGCGCGGTCCTGGAGCCTCATTCGGGTGACCCCGAACGGACGCCTACCTTTCGGAGTGGACGGTTCCTGACGGAGGTCATCTGGGCCGTCCTGTCATGGTGGGTGGTTCTGTTCGTTCTGGCAGGGTCGGGCGAGGCTCTGGGGTGGTCCAGAGAAGAGCTCGCGTCCCCCATCGGATGGTTCGTAGATCAGGTGGCGATGGCCTGGTCGTGGCTGATCGACATGATCGATGAACTGATCCTGCGCGCGAGGGGCATGGGGAACGCGACACCGTCAACCACCGGTCTCGAGGGAGCACCGGGTCCCTGAGTTGATTCTGCCCGACACGGAGAGCTCGGACCCATCAAGCTGCCGGTGCCCGCGCCCGGGTCAAGCGCCTCCGACTGTGAACTCCGATCCGATGAATCGCACGAACACGAAGGCGGCCTGACATAGGTTGAAGACCAGCGCCGCGAAGTAGAGTGAGTAGTTCAGCTCGGGCCAGACGCTCAGGATGACCAATGCCAACGCGATTTGATCGAGCAGCTCCAAGGTACCGACCAGGCTCACGGCGAGTCGATCCGGCGGGAACGACCCTTGGACGGGCTGATAAGAGCGGACGAAGGAGAGGATCACGCCGTAGTTGAAGATCAGAAGAATCACGGCGCAAATTCTCCAGATCAGGCTCTCATCCAGACCGAATCCACTCAGTGCGATCGGAATGAGGCTCGCGCCGACGACCACGACGCTCGTCGAGATCACGATCCTGAGACGCAAGATGTTGTGGGCCGCCTCGACGCGATCCCCTCGCTCCCTGAGCACGCTCACCAGAGCGGCGAACCCGGCGAACGCCGCCGCGATCTCGGCGAGGTTCATCAGCGTTCCGCTGGCATCTGAAATCGGCATTACCTGAGGTCCACGTCGTTTGGGCTCGACACCGCGGCGAACGCGTTATCCACTCGCATTGGGCGGAGGCAGGGGAATCAGCAGGGGGGTCTGCTCTTTGTAGTCTTCGTAGTCGGTCAGGCCACCCCACTTCTCGTCCGCTTTCTTCTCCAGCTTGGGAACGCCGCTCACTCGAGTGAGAAGCAGCGCCACGAAGACCGGTGAGACGAGTGTCGCCATCTGCCACCCCTGAAGCGCAGGCAGAGCGATCAGAGCAATCCCGATCCACAGGACGATCTCACCGAAGTAGTTCGGATGACGCGACCACGCCCACAGACCGCTTCGAATGAAGCGTCCTTCGTTTTCGGGGTTCTCGCGAAAGCGCGCCTTCTGGGCATCGGCAGCGACCTCCACTCCGAACCCCAATACCCAGGCCGCCAGGCCGACCACACCCGGCACTCCGAATCCCGCCGGACCGGTACTCGTGATCGCGGCGAGAGCTGCACCGAGTGTGACGCTGACCCAGAGACCCTGCAGAGTCCATGCCGTGAAGAACCGCAAGGGTGAGGGCTTGATCTCGTCGAAGCGTTCGTCCTTCCCCACCTTGTGGATCCGCGTGGAGAGGAACGCTCCCAGACGCACCGCCCAGATCAAGACGAGCGTCGTCAGCACGATGGAACGAGGATCCGGGGCCGCAGTCAGGATCAGCGCCATCAGCGTGAGGGAGACGTAGGTGAGGCTCCCGACGATGTCGAAGAAGCGCTCGGTCTGGAAGACGTAGGCCGGGATGAAAGCCAGCCACTGAATCGCGAAGGCCAGCCCGACCGCGAGGGCGAAGACGGGGACGCCCAGGACCGAGCTGCCGCCCTGGCTTCCGGCCCACGCGATCCCCGCTCCGATGAGGATCACGATCGGAAGTGCGATGAGCGAGACCCGTCGAGTCTTTTCGATGGTGACGCCTCCGTGGCGCGCGCGGCTGCTCAGGCCCTCGACTCCCTGGAGACTGCTCGCGCCACCAGGTGGAGAGCTGCCGTGCTGGCGTAGGCTCGAACTCTCTCGGCATCCCCCGGAAGAATCAATGTCGTCGATCTGGCACCCTCCGGAGAATGCACCGCAAAGATCACCCTTCCCGCCTCTCGCCGCGATGATTCGGATTCTTCGGCCCTGGTCACCGCGACTCCGACGTCGGCGAAGAGCCTGGAAGCGGCCTCTCGCGCCATTGCGACCGCACTCTCCTCGGGCGAGAGGCGTCGCTCAGCGGTCTCGGCCAAAGGAAGCTCGAAACCTATGCCGTTTGAACGGACCTCCGGCGTGACCAAACCACCCCGATAGAAACGCGACAGCTCTGTCGTTTCCGTGATCCGGTTGGCCAGGGCCCCACCGGTGATCGATTCGGCCGTCGCCAGAGTCCACCCACGCTCGACGAGCCGCGCCGCGAGGGTCACCTCGATGGTCTGGGCGTCCGCCCCGAAGATCAGCGGTCCCAGCCGCTTCCGAATCTCTCTTTCCAGCGGATCGATCAGACCCACAGCTTCTTCAACGCTCGCGGCACGCGCGGTGAGTCGGACTTTGATCTCACCGACCGATGCCAGAAAGGCGAGGGTCGGATTCTCCGATCGGTCGAAGAGGTCACCCAGTAGCTCCGCGACCCGGGACTCCGACTCCCCCCAGGTCCTAAGTAGCCGACTGTGCACGACCGCCCCGGCGCGTCCGGACTCGTCCAACAGGAACGGCACTACTTGATGGTCGAGCATCTCCTGCATCTCCGACGTCACTCCGGGTAGCGCGAAGATCCAAGTGTCGCCGACGCGGATGCGAAGACCCGGAGCCGTCCCGCGTGGATTGGGGATCAGCACTGCCCCAGCGGGGTGCTGAGCCTGCCGCAGGTTGCTCTCCGGCATCTCCCTGCCCCTCGCGGCCCAACGAGCTCGCAAACGACCGGCATACTCGTCCGAGAACTCCATGGTCAACCCCGCCGCACGGCAGAGGGCCTCTCTCGTGATATCGTCCTGCGTTGGACCCAGCCCGCCCGTGAGGACGACGGCGTCCGACCGATCCATTGCCCGTGAGATCGCGTCAGCTGCACGAGCCAGGTTGTCCCCTACGACCGCTTGATGGAAGTGGTCGAGCCCAGCTGCGGCGAGCCGCCTCCCGATCTCTGCGGCATTCGAGTTGACGGTCTGCCCCAGGAGCAGCTCCGTCCCCACGGCCAGGACCTCTACGATCAAGTTCTGAGCCCGCGCTCGTCGGGCTTGCACGCAGTTACGCTCATCGTCCGCTCCATTCAGTTCGGGCCGCGAGGCCTGGAGACGCGTTGCCGATCCCGGTTCAGCTCACCGGATCGCGTACTGATAGGTGCGAAGGTCGGCCGTTCCCACCGTCTGCGCCACGAACAGATCGCCACGACCGTTCGGGTTGCCGGTGAATCGGTGGCCGGCGATGACCGAGGAAGTGAACCAGAATGAACCTTCGGTCCAGAGATACCCCGCCAGACCTCGATCCTCGCGGACCGCCGGCTCGTTCGTCGCCATCACCACGAGATCGAACCGCTGCGTGTAGGTGCCTGTTTGTAGATCGAGAAGCAGCTCGCCCTGAGCGAGGATCAGCTCGCTCGTCCTTGGACGGCCGCTCGGATCGATCCATGTGGTGTCCCCCACCACCGGACGGAGCTCGTAGGGCTGCCACCTCAGATCGAAGACCATCTGAGGCCCCTCGGGGGGCCATTGTCTGACCTCCACGTCCGCCCTCCCGATCTTCCCTTCGCTCTCAGCCTGGATCCGAGTCCGGCCCTTCGAGATTCCGAGCACGTTCCCTTCCCCATCCACCGTCGCTATGCGCGGGTCCTCGACCGACCAGCGTACAGGCCGCCCGTGCAGCTCTCCACCCCCGGCACTGTATGTATGCGCCCGTGCGCGGGTCTGTTCGCCGACCACGAGCGTAACGATCGCAGGCGAGACGAAGACATATGCCACCGGCCGGGGTCGGACCACGATCGCGGCTTCACCGTACAGGGCCCCGCTCCATGCACGGATCCATGCCGACCCGGAGTCGATGGCACGAATGGCTCCATCGCCCGTGACCTGCACGACGTTTCCATTGCTACTGGTCCAGGAGACCTCGACTCCATCCATCGGGATACCGTCCGACATGAGCACCTGCGCTTGGAGCTGGGCTTCCGCGCCGGGATCGAGCGTCATCGAGCCAGGCGTCACCGTGACCCGGGATGGGGTCGGAGCAGGAGGTTCGCCCACGCGAACCTCCGAAAACCCCGAGACACCCCCGACGCTCGCCTCGATGACCACCCGCCCCTTCGCGTGGGCGGTCACGAGGCCTCCATTCGTGATGGTCGCAGCCGCCTGATCCGAGCTGGACCAGAGCACCGAGCGGCCCCGGATCTCCGCCCCGGTCTCCGAGAAGGCCGAGGCAGTCAACCTCACGGTGTCTCCTACCGTCATGTCCGCGTTGTCGGGACTCACGTTGACGAGCGAGACGGACTCTTCGGAGCTCGGATCGACCGGGGTGGATCCACAGCCGTACAGGGTGAGAACCCCGACCCACGCCAACATCTCGATCGTGCGATTGCGATTTCCACTCCGCGTCCACTTCGTCGTCGTTAGCATCGCTCCCTCTCCTCTCGGCTCTTCACCGCCTCAGCTTGCCGGAGGTCGTTCGTTCGTCCGGCGCGGCTGGGCATCTGGTGTGAGGAGAAATTCTAGCGGCATGCGATTAGGGGGCGACTGCGAATCCGCCCGGCCGGGTCCTTTAAGTCGCGGTTAATCCCCCGAACCGAGCATCCTGAGCGTTGAGCGGCGACGGATCGGGAACCGGGCCCGCCGACTACCGCCGTCACTCAGGGCCCGTCAAATGAAATGGATACTCGACGCGTTTCTCTGATCGCTCTGGTCCTGACGTCTCTCGCCGTCAACGCTTGTGCCACGACCGGCGCCACCTTCCGAAGCGGGGTCGCCGACTCTCTGCTGGAGCACCCTCCCTATTACGCAGGCGCCTTCGGGGTCGCGGCCGGCAACTCGACGAGCCGGATCGGACACCTTCCGATCCTCTATCAGAAAGGAGGATCCCAGGCGCCGATCTTCGATCCTTCGCTGTCTCCGGACATGAGCGCACTCCTGGAACGGATGAACCGGTTCGTAGATTCGCTCGGCGTTACCGTACGGCTCGTCGACGGAGGCAGCGTGTCCGCAGTGACGCACGGCCTCACGGCCGTGCCTCCGGACGTGGAGTTCGGGTGCCTGACACACCCTTCGCTCTCGGATGAGTGCGCGGACGGTGAGGAACTGGAGCTCGGTCGAGGCGTTCGGGCGATGCGGCTCGCAGTCGGCCGTCCCTCCCAGGAGTGGACCGCCTGGATCGCCGAGATCATGCGCGAGCAGGACGTTGAACGAGTCGTCGTGATTACCGTCGAGGTCGGGCAATACCTGTTGCGTCAGCGCGGACTCCTCGGTTCCAAGGAGGTGGAGCTGGGTACCCGGCACGTGGCGAAGGTCCCTTGGCTCACCTCGCTGGAGACTCCGGTGAGCGTGATTCAGCTCACGGGTGCGGTGGTCGGCCCCGACGGTCGGTCGACTCGCATCGGTGCCGAGGGACTCATGGCCCGCCGCACGCGTCTCATGCTGAGCGCCATCGGGGGTCAGGAACTGATTACGGACGAGGACGTCGCGGAACTCCTCGTGGCCAGGCGCCACGACCTCCCCGACTCTCCTCTCGTCTGGCAGGTCGGCCTCATCCATCTCGTTACCCAGCTGACCGGTGGCTGACGCCGATAGCGCCAGAGCCTCGTCCGCGGCGCGGCTTGACGGAGGTCGCGCAATGCCTCTCCGTATCGGTATCTGGACGGCCCGACGAACCTCAAGCAAGGCGAAGCCGCCGTGCACGACCTCCACAAACCGCGTTCGGGGCCGGTAGGCCCCGAGGCGGCGCCCCCGGACCTCGCGTCCTGACCGACCCGGCGAAGCTGAATCCGGCGCCGGTCGGAGCGGTAGCAGCTCGATCTGCGCGCGGTGGCACCCTGCTCCTATCGGCGCAGGCCGCGCAGCTCTTGGCCAACGTCATCACGGGCATGCTGCTGGCCCGGCTCCTGACCCCGAGCGACTTCGGGATCGTCGCCATGGTCGTCTCTCTCACGGCTTTCGTCGGGAGCTTCTCCGGTTTCGGGTTTGGGATGGCGGCGCTCCAGCGGGAGCAACTCGACCACTCGCAGCTCACCGACCTGTTCTGGCTCAACGCGAAGCTCAGCACGCTGATCTTCCTGTTCACGGTGCTCATGGCACCCGTGCTGGTGTGGTTCTACGGGGAACCGCGAGTCACTTGGGTCACTGTGGTCATGGCCGCGGTCCTGGTCATTCGAAGCATGGGCGTTCAACACCAAGCCGCGATGAACCGACGGATGGACTACACTCGCCTGACGGCGCTCCAGCTCGTGACCACGATCTCGGGAGCCGTTGTGGGTGTTGGTGCCGCGTTTCTCGGGGCGCGGTATTGGGCATTGGTCTTGCAACAGCTGTCCATGTCCATGGTTCACACCGCCGGACTGTGGTCGCTGGGTCGATGGCGACCCTCGCGACCGGAACGTCGCCCACAGGGGAGGTCCGGACTCCGGGAGCTTCTCACGTATGGCCGAGAATACACGCTGTATCGAGTGGTGTCGCAGATCGGGTTCAATCTCGATCGAGTGCTCGTCGGGTACTTTCGAGGCTCGGTGGCAATGGGTCTCTACGACAACTCCTTCCGCTGGTCGCGCTACCCGTTGATGAACGTATTCAGTCCGCTCTTGGACGTGGCGGTCAGCGGCCTCAGCCGTCTCCAGTCCGACGTCCGGGCGTTCCGCGACTCGTTTCGAAAAGGAGCGCTTCCTGTCTACACCCTGGTTCTCCCCTCTCTCGCGTTCTTCGTCGTCGAGCCCCGAGTCGTCATTCTGACGCTCCTCGGCTCGCAGTGGGTCGACGCCATCCCCCTCTTCCAGGTCCTCTGCCTGAGCGGTTTTGCCAGCAGTCTCCTCGCGGGCACGAAGTGGATCTACCTGTCCGAGGCGAGGACCGCTCGTCAGCTGCGCTGGGCGATCGTGGAGGCGGGTGTGACCATTACCGGTGTCTCCGTGGGGATTCGGTGGGGAGCGTTCGGCGTGGCAGTCGGCTTCGCTGCCGCGACTTGGTTGATCGTCTTCCCGGCCATTCTCTACTGCGTGCAAGGATCCCGCATTGCGTTGGCCGACTTCCTCGCACCGGTCTGGCGACCCGCAGCGGCGGCAGTATCGGCGGGATTGGCCTTGTGGCTGATTCCACCGGTCTTGGCCGATGAGTCCGTGCTCGCCGGGCTACTCGCTCGCGCCGCGGTATTCTCGGTCTTCTATGTGCTGACATGGCTCGCGCTGCCGGGCGGCCGGGCCGCAGTCCGGGATCTGCGGCGGGTGGCCGACCTTCTCGTGTCCGGGCCGTCGGAACGGTCCTCGGGCGGAGGCGCGCATGCTTCGTGAGGCCCGGATGTACGCCCGTTTCCTGGCCGGACTGCGTGGCTATTTGAAGGACCCCATCACCCTCGATCAGGCCAGGGAACGGGTCAGGCTACGCCTGGAGCGCCGGGCCGAATCACTTCTGCTCCTGGCCGAAAAGGGCGTGTTCGGGCTTGAGGACAGCCCCTACCGCGAGTTGCTGCGTCTCGCTGGATGCGAGCTGGGGGACTTCCGCGCACTCGTCCATGACAGGGGAGTCGAGGGCGCGCTTCGCGAGCTTCGCGAGGCCGGGGTCTATTTCACCTTCGAGGAGTTCAAGGGCCGCCATCCGGTGGTCCGCGACGGGCGCGAAATCCGGGTAAGCCCGGAGCAGTT
>JAHEKL010000338.1 GCA_024638345.1 Gammaproteobacteria bacterium
CAGGTAGACGATGTCTCCCAGCTCTCCCTGGGCGTAGTCGGTGATTCCGACCAGGTACACGCCGTCTTCCTCCGTCGCCTTCAGGTACTCGTGTTCTTCGGTATACCGCAGGCCTTCGGGATAGTCGGCCATTTCTCCTCCAGTGGGGTAGGATCAGCGCCCCGAGAATAGAGTTTCGCACCAGCCGAATCAACCCGTCCGGCGGGTTTTCACGGCCCTCTCGCTCGGGTACCTTTCACGTCTGGATCAAACTCATCAAGAAGGCCCGCAGCGAAGGACTTCACATATGTCGATGACGCTCTCCGATGCCGCCCACCCGGCCCTGACCACAATCTCCGAAGAGGAGCAGATGTTCAGGGACGCCGTGCGCGACTTTGCCACCTCCGAAATCGCCCCGCTCGTTTCCGAGATGGACGAGAAGCAGGAGATGAGCGCGGAGCTGATCCCTCAGCTGTTCGAGTTGGGACTCATGGGGATCGAGATTCCGGAGCAGTACGGAGGCACGGAGTCCACCTTCTTCACCTCAATCCTCGTGGTGGAAGAACTCTCACGGGTGGACCCGGCCGTGGCGGTGCTGGTCGACGTGCAGAACACCCTGGTCATCAACGCGCTGAACCGCTGGGCCAACGAGGAGCAGAAGGCCCGGTTTCTCCCGAAGCTGGCCTCGGAGACGATCGGAGCCTACGCGCTCAGCGAAGCCGGAAGCGGATCGGACGCCTTCGCCCTGGCGTGCCGGGCAACTCAGGACGGAGAGGACTGGGTCCTGAACGGACACAAGCTCTGGATCACCAATGGCAAGGAAGCCGACTTCTTCATCGTCTTCGCCACGGTGGATCCCGAAGCCGGGTACAAGGGCATCACCGCTTTTCTGGTCGAGTCCGACATGCAGGGCTTCTCGGTCGGAAAGAAGGAGGACAAGCTCGGCATCCGGGCTTCCTCCACTACGGAGCTGCTCTTCGAAGACGTGCGGATCCCGGCGGCAAACGTCATGGGCGAGGTCGGAATGGGCTACAAGGTCGCCATCGAAACCCTGAACGAGGGCCGGATCGGGATCGGCGCCCAGATGGTCGGGCTGGCGCAGGGAGCGCTGGACCACACCACGCAGTACGTACAGGAGCGAGAGCAGTTCGGGCGATCCATCGGCCGCTTCCAGGGAGTCCAGTTCCAGCTCGCCGACATGGCGACGGAACTGGAGGCGTCGCGACTCCTGGTCTACAACGCCGCGCGGCTGAAGGACGCCGGCCAGGACTTCGTGATTCCGGCTGCGATGGCCAAGCTGCACTCGTCCCGAATGGCACAGAAGGTCGCGTCGATGGCCATCGACCTTTACGGTGGTTACGGATTCACGCGGGAGTACCCGGTGGAGAAGCTCTACCGGGACTCGAAGATCGGGACCATCTACGAGGGGACGACGAACATGCAGCTCCAGACCATCGCCAAGTCGCTCTTGAGTAACGGCTGATGTTCGGCGGATTCGGTATCGGCGAACTGCTGATCGTATTCCTGATCGTCCTCCTCCTGTTCGGGGCGAGGAAGATTCCGCAGATCGCCCGGGGGCTGGGGGAGGGGATCCGGGAGTTCAAGACCTCCGTGAAGGAGGAGGACCCGGATCAGCTGACGGACGGCGAGGACGACGACTTCCGCTGACCGCGGAAGTCCCCGGAAGCTCTCCAAGACGTTGGACGCCCCCCGTGAGGTGACCCCCCTCGACGACATCGTCGTCGTCCTGGACCAGCCGCAGAACGTGGTGAACATCGCTGGCTGTATTCGAGCGATGATGAACTTCGGTCTGAGCCGGATTCGGCTCGTCCGCCCCGCCGAGTTCGATGAATACCGCATCACCGGAATCGCGCATCGCAGTGACCCCGTCGTCCAGTCGGCCGAGATCTTCGACACGCTGGACGATGCGCTGGCCGACGTCAGCTGGGTGCTCGGGACCACCGCCAGACCCCGCACCGCGGCCCGAAACTTCGTGCGCCCCCGCAAGATCGCCCCGGACGTCCTCCAGGCCGCCCGGGAGGGAACCGTCGCCATCCTGTTCGGCCGAGAGGACCGGGGCCTGGCCAATGAAGCGCTCGATCGCTGTCACTACGTGGCGATCGTTCCCACGGACCCCGACTACTCCAGCCTCAACCTGGCCCAGGCCTGCCTGCTCGTCTGCTACGAGCTCTTCCAGGCCGCGGGCGACCGAGATCCGCTCCCTCGTGGGAAGCGCGACATGGGCCCGGCTTCGGTCGAGGAGTTGGAACGCATGTACGACGCCCTGGAGCGGGGATTGGGATCCATCGGGTTCTACAAGGGAGCGCGCAGACCGGAGAGCATTCTGAGGACCATTCGGACCCTCCTTTCGCGCGCCGAACCGGACCTCCGTGAGGCCAAACTCATGCAAGCCATCGGCTTCGAGATCGAGAAGTACGTGGCCCGCGAGGGCGAGGAGTCCGGTGCGGAAGCACCCGAGGGGGAGGCTCAGTAGGCCGCTTTCTTGTTGTTTCCGCCCGAATCCCCCCGTAACTTGCCCAAAATCGATGAAAAGGGTCATCTGCCCTGCGATGACCGTCGAGAGGGTATTCGATGTCTTCAGTCTCGGCGGCCCGCTCCTCGCTGGGGGACCGATATCGTGTCCTTCTCGAGATTGGCCGCAAACTCACGGGCACCCTCGCCATCGAGGATCTCTACGGCGCGATCTATGACGAGACCGCCGGCGTCCTCGAGGCGAGCGGGTTCTACATTTCCCTTTACGATCCGGATTCCGATCTGGC
>JAHEKL010000339.1 GCA_024638345.1 Gammaproteobacteria bacterium
ATGGGAGGCGTCACCCGACAGGCCGTCCGACAGATCGATCCCTGCGGTCACCCCCGCCTCGACGAGCCATTGGGCCTCCCGGATTCGAGGTCGAGGCGTCGTATAGGCTCGGCGGAGGGTATCAGGCACCTCCTCTCCGCGCTCGAAGAGGGCGACCGCAGCAGCGGCGGCCCCAACGTGACCTGTCAGCCAGACCTCGTCACCCGGCTTCGCTCCGGACCGCAGGAGCGGTCGATCGGTCCGTCCGACCGAGACCACATCGGCGATGAGCGGTCCGGGTGAGCGAGTCAGGTCACCCCCCAGAATCGCGGCCTCCACATCGCGCGCGAGCGACTTGATCCCGCGCATGAGCTCCTCGGCCTGCTCTTCGGTGGGCGCACCCACGGACACGAGAATTCCCACCGGCTTGGCAGCCATCGCCGCGAGGTCGCTGACCGCCGCAGCCGCGGTTCGGTAGCCCGCCTCGGTCACGCTGATCCAATCGAGTCGAAAGTGGACTCCTTCGATACCGAGGTCGGTGGAGAGCACCGTACCATCCGACAGCACCGCCGCGTCGTCACCTGGCCCGACTCGCACATCAGGCTGCTCGCTTGGTAGATCCGCCAGCATGGCTCGGATTCGCTCGAACTCGCGGCCCGGGCCAAAAGCCAACCCGGCGGGAGTATGCCCGGTCAATGGGCTGGATCCAGGTCGAGGGTCACGAAGGGAAGGCCCAGATCGGAGAAACGAGTGAACGGATCGCGGAAGGCGGCGCTGAGGTTTTCTGCGATGTCCGACGGCAGGAGCGTCTCGCCCCGCTCGGTCAGCGCCGCTGCCCGACCGGTTAGGTGAAGAGCCAGCGCACCCGACTCGAGCGCGTCCATGCCTCGCGCGAGAAAGGCTCCGACGACCCCGGTCAGCACGTCTCCGACACCGGCTCGCGCGAGATCGGACGACCCGCTGGTGCTCAGCCAGACGGCCCCGTCCCCGTCCTCCGTGATCAGCGAAGGCTGCCCCTTCATGAGGAGTGCCGTCTTCCACTTCCGAGCTCCGGCCTTGCAGACCCCGAGCGGATCGGAGCGGATCGCATCGCGTTCGAAACCCAGACGCGCCATCTCGCCCGGATGAGGCGTGACCAGGCGACGGTCGGAATGTCCTTCGTCGGAGAACGCGGGCAGCCGTCCGGCCCCGAGGAGGGTGAGCGCGTCCGCATCCAGCACCACCCTCCGTCCGGCAATCGCGGTGAGGACCGCGTTCAGCCGGTCTGCGGCTTCATCGTCCAGACCCATCCCCGGGCCGGCGGCGAGCGCGTCGCACTCCCCGAGGGCCTCCCTCAGGGACTCGCCGTTCGTGGCGTCCACGAACAGCGCCTCTGGTACTGCGCTTTGAAGGATCTCCCGGTTCTCCGGGTTCGAGGCCACTCGGACATAGCCGGCGCCGGCGCGGAGCGCGCCCTTGGCGGCCAACACGGCCGCTCCGGCGAGCCCCTGCCGGCCCGCGAGAATCAGCAGGCGTCCTTCGGCCTTCTTGTGGGTCACGACCTCTCGATGCGGCCGGCGGCTTTCGGCCCACTCGGGGGTGATCAGTCGAGCGGGGATTCCACGCATTCCCATCGGGGGAAAGCCGATCTCCAATGCTACGATCCGCCCCGACCGCTCGCGGCCGGGAAACAGGAGAGTCCCGAGCTTCGGTGATCCGAACGCGATGGTCAGATGCGCTTGGATGGCCTCGCCCACGACCTCACCCGTGTCGGCATTCACTCCGGAGGGCACGTCGAGGGACACGATCGGGGCCCGCCCGCCGTTCATGATCTGGATGGCCAGGGACTGGGGCTCTCTGGGAGCCCCAGAAATCCCGGTACCCAGGAGCGCATCGACCACGACGCCGGCCGACTCCACGGCGGCTCCAAGCCGGTCCTCCGATCCCTCCTCCGACTCTACCGGCCAACCGTGGAGAAGAGGATCCGGTTTCGCTCGGTCACCGACGACGAGGACCCTGACCTCCCTCCCTTGAACGTGCAGCGAGCGAGCGAGCACGAGACCATCACCACCGTTGTTCCCCGTGCCGGCCACCACGATCACGGGATCGGCGGGATAGACCCGTCCCAGGACGAGCGCGGCTCCGCGACCGGCGTTCTCCATCAGAACGCGGGAGGGAATGCCCGACTCCTCGATCGCCCACCGGTCGAATTCAGCGGAGAGTGTGCCCGTAGGGGCGTACACCTCTTCGCGGCCGTAGCATCGGGGCACGACGCTCGCGATGGGGAGGTCGGGTGAGAAGGGACTCATTCGCGAGGTCGGTCGGACGAAGCTCCGAGACGGGAGCAGTTTCGGACGGACGGAGCGACCCGCCTACTTGTAGCTCTGACCGATCGCTCTTCCGAAGGTGATCTCGCCGTTGTCGATCCGGATGTTGAATCCACATTCGGGGCTCGAGCAGACCCAGGCCTTGTATCGGATGGGGGCCCCCTCACGTCCGTAGTCGGAGAGCGGGAGGAGGAGTCCCACATCGCACTTCTGGCAGCGGGGAAACTGAAGGTCCTGTTCCATGGTCGTTTCCTAGCGGCTCCGATTCCGGGCGGCTCCTCCCGACCGGGAAAAGCTCCTAATCCCCTGTGCCCCAGGGATAGTTCCGGTCGAACGCCTCTTCGAAGTCGAACAGCCCATGGAAGTCCTCGGGACGATCTTCCTCCTGGGTGATGAGGATACCTGCCTCGACGAGTGCGAAGACGATCTCCCCGACGTCCTGGGTGCTGTGGACCCCCCAGTGCTCGAGGAC